>CANSLW010000150.1 GCA_947647815.1 uncultured Dorea sp.
ATCCGTGGAGCGTGATTAAATTCTTGTATGACCTATATTCAGATGTCAATGCGTTTCCACATCCATATTGGATTAATACCAGTTCCAATGATATTATTAAAGACTTGATTGCTCGTGCGGATCGGGAAACTCAAAACCAGATTGAGACGCTTTTAAAGGGAGATACGTTGGATATTCAGGTACACGAAGAAGTTACCTATGGAGATATGCACAGCAGTGGTGAGAACCTGTGGAATTTTCTCTATTTTACAGGGTATCTGACGAAGGAAAGCGAGTACTTTAAAGAGTCGACTATTTTTTTAAAAGCACGCATTCCGAATATAGAAGTAAAAACAATTTATCAAACTACAATTTTGAGTTGGATGAAGGGAAATATCAAAAAAGAGAATTTTCATGATTTATACCGTGCAATGGAAGACGGGAATGCGGATAAGATGAGAGATATTTTGAATACTCAGCTTTTTTGGACGATTAGTTTTTATGATAGTGTGGAGAATTTCTATCAGGGTTTTCTTACGGGAATATTAAGTCAGAGTGAGAATTACCTTGTGAAATCAAACCGGGAATCTGGTAATGGGAGATCAGATATTATGGTGAAGAGTCCGTCTCTTCGAGGAAGATCTTTTGTTCTGGAATTAAAGGTATCGGATTCGATTGACAATTTGGAAAAAGATGCAGAAAAAGCATTAGATCAGGTTTATGATAGAAACTATATGGAAGAGCTTAAGACAGAAGGATATCGAAAGATTGATTGCTATGGGTTATCGTTCTATCGTAAGGATTGTGAAGTCCGGTTTGGGAAAGGACAAGGCTGATCTTATAAAATGCAAGATTCTTCGGGCATATGAAAACAAACCCCTGCATACATTGTAAAAACAATGAGTGCAGGGGTTTGTATATGAAAGATTATATCGAAGAAAGGGCAGTAGAGATCGCATATTATATTATTGAAAATAAGGCAACGGTAAGACAGACGGCGAAGGCTTTTGGAGTAAGCAAGAGTACCATACATAAAGATGTAACCGAAAGGCTTCTTCAGGTCAATCCGTCTTTAGCCGCGGAAGCGCGTAAAATATTGGATCTTAATAAGTCTGAGCGTCATATACGCGGTGGACTTGCTACCCGGGAAAAATATCTTCATATGGAGCATTTCTAAGAGAGAGGTTGGGAAAATCATTGAATTCCCAACCTTTTTTCGTGCCATTGTTTACAAGTGATTTTTACATTATAATGAAAATATATTTATTAATAAGATATAAAATTCATTATAATATTGACTTTGTCGTGGTAAAGTGATATACTTTATTAAAATTTTCAATAATTTTTAACAATTTTTCTGAAAACAAACTTTGAAAAGGAGGAAAACTATGAAAAAGAAATTACTTAGTCTGTTGTTGGTATCTGCCATGTGCGTATCATTAAGTGCATGTGGAGGCGGATCAGGTGACAGTGATGGCGGCGACGGAGGAGAGGGTACTGCATATCGAGATGAGCTGAATATCGCTGTCGACGTAGACGCAGAGACTTATAACCCGATTTTGACGAATAACACAAGCGGTAATCGCGTGGGGCAGTTGATCTTTAACGGACTGGTCCGTCTGGATAATGAACTGGTTCCTCAGCCGGCTCTGGCTGAAAGCTGGGATATCTCTGAGGATGGTCTGACTTATACGTTCCATCTTCGTACAGGAGTAAAGTTCCATGACGGAGCTGATTTTACATCTGCGGATGTAAAATATACCTATGATGAGATTATGAATGAGGAAAATAATGCACCGTACAGGAATCGTTATACTGCGGTGACATCTGTCGAATGTCCGGATGACGAGACGGTTGTCTTTAGTCTGGATACGACAAACTCGGCTCTTATAGCATATATGGATCTTGGAATCATCCCACAGGGAGCAATGGATAATGCGGCGGCATTCGGAACAGCTCCGATTGGGACAGGCCCGTATAAAGTAGACGGCTATACATTGAATAGTCAGACAGTATTGAAGGCTAATGCTGATTACTGGGAGGGAACTCCTGCGACAGAGACAATCAATGTCTATGTGATCAATGATAATTCTACAAGACTTGCCTCCCTTGAATCAGGAGATGTTGATTTCGTATGTTCTCCGCTTACTGCATCTGACCTGGAATTGGTTAAGAATAATGATGAACTGGTAATGAACATGGTGCCGGGACTTGGATTTACCTATCTGGGATTCAATGTAGAGGATCCGATCATCGGGGACCTTGCCGTACGTCAGGCAGTTGCTTATATGACGGACAAGCAGAATATCTCAGATGTGATCTACAGTGGAATGGATACTCCAGGAAAGACACCGCTGCTTTCCTCATCCTGGGCATATGATGATTCACTTACAGACTATGAATACAGCAAAGAAAAAGCAGAGGCGGCTCTTGATGAAGCAGGATGGGTTGATTCTGACGGTGATGGAATCCGTGACAAAGACGGAACCCCGCTTGCATTTACCATATCTACGCATACAGATGATACCAGCCGTTTCCAGGTTGTAGAATACCTTCAGAATCAGTTGAAGGAAATCGGCATGGACATAGATGTATCCGTGACAGAGTGGGCGTCATTCTCTGATGCCATGATGCAGCATAATGTTCAGGTATGGGTCGCAGGATGGCTGAACCAATTAGATCCTGACCGTATGTACGATATGTTCTATACAAATGGCGGAAGTAATTATGGATGCTACAGCAATGCTGATGTGGATGCAGCACTGGACGGAGGCAGACTGACTTCTGATGAGGGAGAACGTGCTGAACATTACCAGCTTATCGCGCAGACCGTAATAGATGAGGTATGGTATGTAACGCTGGTTGAACAGGCATATGTATCGATCCACAGCAATAAGCTGGAAGGATACACAGTCTATCCTTCAGGAAGTATCTATACATTGTGGCAGTCCAAGATTGCTGAGTAACTCGTATAAAAATGTAATTACAATATATAAATACCGGCTGGGAGGAGGCCTCCCGGCTGTGACTATTTGTAAAGGAGAAAATATGCGGGCTAAGTATATAATGAAACGTCTCCTGTATGTGATTCCCACCGCATTTGGGGTTCTTGTTATTATCTTCATTCTGCTGCGTTCCATGCCTGGAGATTTTGCGACGGCTTTACTGGGACAGGATGCGTCTTTGGAGGATATAGAACGCGTGCGGGAGCAGTACGGACTGAACCAGAGTATATTTGTACAGTTCATCAGTTATGTAAAACAATTATTAACTTTGAATTTTGGAGATTCCGTTATTTATAAGACACCTGTTATCGAGATGATCAAGACGGCGTTTCCGGCAACACTGGAACTTTCGATCATGGGGCTTTTATGGGCTTTGATCATATCTGTTCCTTTAGGAATACTTTCTGCTGTAAAACAGAACAGCTGGCTTGATAATGCCAGTATGGTATTTGCACAGATAGGAATCTCTATGCCCGTCTTCTGGATGGGACTTTTGATGATACTCCTGTTCTCCGTGCAGCTTAACTGGCTGCCTTCTTTCGGGCGGGGAGATCCTCTCTTTTCTGCGTTGATAAAAGGAATCACAAGCGGGAATTTCAGCAGCTTTACGAGAAGCTTTCGTAAGATATTAATGCCGTCGTTTGCACTGGGGATTATGGGATCTGCCATGATATCACGTATGATCCGTTCGACGATGTTAGAAGTTCTGGATATGGATTACATAAGAACAGCAAGAGCAAAGGGAACTAAGGAATTCAAGGTCGTAATGCGGCATGCATTTCGGAATGCACTGCCTCCAGTCATTACAATCGTCGCACTGCAGTTTGGGGCGATGCTTGGAGGATCAATTGTTACGGAGACAGTATTCTCCTGGCCGGGAATCGGGCAGATTATTGTTACGGCGATTCTGAATCGTGACTATCCGGTTGTACAGGCTTCCGTATTCCTGATCGCGATCATGTTTGTACTCATTAATCTGGTCGTAGATCTTCTCTATGTAGTAATCAATCCGAAGATAAATGAGGGATAGCCATGAGTATACGAAAAAATAAAACGTTTCAGAAAGCGTTGCACAATAAGTCCATAGTGATAGGGTTGATCATGGTTTTGATCGTAATCCTGATTGCGGTCTTTGCACCGATTTTGACGCCTTATGATCTGGAAGAGATGGATATGGGGAATGCACTGAGGGTTCCAGGGGGAGAGCATCTGTTCGGAACGGATCAATATGGGAGAGATCTGATGACTCGAATCTTTTTCGGTACGAGGATTTCTCTTCTGGTAGGATTTATCTCAGTATTTTTCTCCATGGTAATCGGTGTTTTTGTAGGTCTGATCGCAGGATATTACGGAGGATGGGTAGATAATCTGATCGGGAGAATTATTGACGTATTCCTGTCATTTCCAGTTCTTCTTCTGTCGATTGCATTGGTAGCCGTAATGGGCGGCGGCGGAACCGTGAGTGTGATCATGTCTCTGTGTCTTGTCTCATGGACACAGTATGCGCGTGTTGTCAGGTCGAGTGTCCTGGTGATTCGGGAAGAAGAGTATGTGCTTGCTGCAAAGACTTTCGGGGCAAGTGATATGAGGATCATCTTCAAATACATTATTCCCAATGCGTTGGCGCCGATTATCGTGGTGGCAACACTTGGTATCGGTACGGCGATCGTGTCGGAGGCGACGCTGTCTTTTATGGGACTGGGAGTTCAGCCGCCGACGCCGAGCTGGGGATACGCGTTGTCTTTCGGACTTCGTTATATGAGGACGGCGCCGCATATGGCAACGATTCCGGGACTGGCGATCATGTTTACAGTATTAGGTTTTAATCTTCTCGGAAATGGAATTCGGGACGTTACAGACCCAAGAATGGTTAATTAAAAAACTCAAAAGAAAGGAAGTATAAAGAATGAGTACAAAATATACATATGAAGAATTAGATGTCTGCTATCTTGCAAATGGAAGCAAGTATTCTATTCCGGTTCACAAGTTTGAAGGACCAGGAAGCGATAAGGTCGTGGGCGTAGGCGCTGCGATCCATGGAGATGAGATCATCGGAGTGGAGATTGCAAGAAGAGTCGTAGAATTCTTAAAGACGCAGGAAGTTCATGGAACCATTAAGATCTGCAGTGTTGCACACAGTCTGTCCTTTGAACAGGTAGACAGGAACAGTCCCATCGACGGCCTGAATCTGAACCGTGTATTCCCGGGATCAGAGAATGGATTCCTGACAGAGCGTATTGCCAACGTATATCTTGAGAAATTTGTCGGAACATTAGATGCGTATCTGGATGTACACTCAGGAGGCAGAGAGCCGATCGTAGAGTATTGCTATATTCTGAATGATGAGGCGATGTCAAGAGCATTTGGTTCTAAGATTCTCTACAGACCTACAGATGATTATCCGGGAAATGTGAATAATTATGCGAGAGAAAAAGGCGTTCGCAGCATGGTTGCAGAGATTGGCGGCCTGGCGGTCAGAGAGCGCGATGTTCAGCGCGGAGTGGACGGAGTGTTGAGTGTGCTTCGTCATGAAGGTGTGATCGATGGAGAAGAGATCAAGCGTGACGATCAAGTAGTATGTGATTATATTGCACATATTGATCCCCATGAAGGCGGACTGATGGTGCCGGCGCTGGATATCTCTAAGCTGGGTGAGATTGTGGAAGGACATGTGACGCTTGCGAAGATTTACAATCCAAAGACACTTGAACTTCTGGAAGAAATCAAGGCTCCTTATGAGAGAAATCTGATGATTCTGTTAAGGCCTACGGTTAACCGGGCATTCCCAGGAGATTTCAGCTTTATGATTGCAGATGCAGATGCATTGGAGTAATAATGTGCCAAAGTACATTCTTTATATGCCACCACATGCGGATAATCTACTGGTAATAGAGAAATTGTGCATGCAAAGTGGTTGTTGGTGGCAGGCGTTATGTGTAAAAGAGGATGAAAAATATGCAGAGTATACGATATGAAGAGAAAGATTTTAAATTAGCAGAGAGATTCTGTGGGATTGTGTTAGGGACGGATATTTTTTACCGGAATGCACAGATGGAAGAGTCTGATGAAAAATCATTTACATCAGAAGGGTTGGTACCTGTGGATTTCTCAGGTGTAACGCCAACAGAAGTTACTTCCTGGCAGCAGGCGATCGATGAACTGGAAGAAATCTATCATGGATACGAGAAGATCAAAGATCCGACAAGGCGGAATTATATGTTGCAGCAGGTGGGATCATTCCGGAAGGTATGTATCTGGCTGTCCGGCGTTCCTATGGCATTCCGTGAGATTGCAGCAGAGACAATGTTCATTGATGAGAACCCGGTAGGAGAGAAGGTCATAAACAATATGAAAGACCAACTATACACGACTCTGGGGGAAGCCGGATATCAGGGAACCATAAAAGAACGTCTGGATGCATGGCGGAAGGACAGAGAGATAGCAGGACCGGAAAAGACCAGGGAGACTCTGGAGCAGCTCTTATGCGAAGCGAAAGAAAAGACTCTGGCGTTGGGTTTCGAAGAGATCAGGGATTTTGACGTCCATGCAAAACTGGTATATAACGTGCCATATAACGCTTATTGCGATTATATGAGCCGGATGATCTATATTAACGGAGAAGTCAGCTATACTTATGATGAATTAAAACATCTGGTATGCCATGAGGCGTATCCAGGCCATATGACACATATGGCGGTCAGGCAGCAGTTAGTGGAGAGCGGAAAGATTCCGGCGGATGCGGGGCTGGTTCTGACGAACACGGCGAGCAGTCCTATTTTTGAAGGACTGGCAGACAATGGGAATGATGCACTTGACTGGTATGAGGATATCAACGATACGATCTGTAAGTTGTTGAATCAGCTCCAGTCCATCTGTAATATAAACGCTTCACATATCTATTATTGTGAAGAAAATGGTACCACGAAGGCAAAGCAATATATGAAGGAATATTCTTTTGCAAGTGATGAGAAGATCAGCTCCAGGCTGCGGTATATGGGATATCCGTTCCGCAAAGCTTATATGTATGCTTACTGGCGTGGATGGGAAGCAGTCGAAAAGGTATGGAAGAAGCTTCCAAAAGATGAACAGGCAGATTTCCTGGAATATCTATATAAAAATATGCACAGTGTTGACACTGTACTTCAGTTTGGGGAAAACTAGAAAGCAGGAGGGATAACAATGGAATATCCAAAATCAAAACAATTATTTGACCGTGCGTCTGCTCTGATGTCAGGCGGACTGCATTCAAATGGCAGAAATAGAAAACCGCATCCGATCTACATGGCAAAAGCTCAGGATGCGTATGTATATGATCTGGATGGAAATCGTTATGTGGACCTGATTATGGGTAACGGAACGATGATTCTTGGTCATAATAACCCGGAATTTAACGAAAGAATGGCAGAATACGTGGCGGATAATCAGGGAGTTGTCACAGGATTCGACACGGTACTCAGTGTAGATGTTGCGGAACATTTCTTAAAGCTTACCGGCAATGAAAGGGTGCGCTTTACGAATACCGGAACAGAGGCAGTTACACATATTATACATATAGCAAGATATGCAACCGGAAGGAATACCATAGCGGTTATGGAAGGGGCTTACGATGGCTGGACAAAATTCTGCCGCATATCATAGTAATAGTAGCCGTTGCTGTCAATCTGGAAAAG
>CANSLW010000151.1 GCA_947647815.1 uncultured Dorea sp.
TCATATTTTAATGTATTTTTATACAGAACACAAGACTTTTTTCATATTTTTTTTATTTTTTTGCAATTATATGTTTCTATTCCTTCATTTTAAATCGGCAACCATCGATTTTTAGTGATATTTACATATTCTTCTTGCAACAGAGTGCACTCTAAATTTCATTTTACTCTACTAACTGCTTGATGCATCCCATCATATGAGTATAATCCTTCTCCACTTGTTCTACGAGAACAGCTACATCCTCCCCATATTCCTGTCCATCTCTCAACCGATCCGCCAGTACAGATGACGAACGATAAAGTGGAGTCAGGGAAAGATTCTGGCATACTCCTTTTAGTGTGTGCGCCGCTCTGAATGCCTCATTCATGTCTCCTGCATCCATGGAATTGCATAATAATTCGTAACTCTTATCATCTAGGAATTTGAGCAGGAACTTCTGAATCCTCTCATCCTTTCTCAATCTTCCCAATACATCCTCATAATCCGCTCCTATGTTATCATAACATTCCTTCACTGTCATTACTTGTTTCCTCCTGATATTATATTTTTATAAAAACAATAGTTATTACGCCCGTTACGTTTCACTTCATACAATGCTTCATCCGCCATATGGAATAGAGTCTCATAATCCCCATTACAATCTTTGGCACAAGATACCCCCATGCTTACATTAATTTTAAAGCCTTTATACTCACTGCATAATATACCAAAAATACGCTTTACTAATGGTTCCATCTCATCCTTATATGGCATGAACAACAGGAATTCGTCGCCTCCCATCCGTGCAACTATGTCAAAATTTCTGGTATTTTTCTTCATAGTCTCTGCAACAAATTTAAGTACTTCATCACCAAACAAATGTCCATACGTATCATTCGCCAGTTTAAAATGATCAAGATCAAACACTATCATAAGATACTTCTTATCATCATCCTGCTCTAATATTGCTGAAATCTGGGACTTGGCTGCTTTATGATTCAGAAGCCCTGTCAGGGAATCATGCGCTGCTATAAGCCTTAAACGATCCATCTTCTCCTGCTCTTCGTGAATATCTACAATCTTTCCAATCGCGCCAGTGTACTCCGGCGGCTCCCACGATGCCCACATGGACCGTGCAACTACTTTACTCCATCTCGTATGCCCATGGATACACATCAGATACTTTTCTTCCACCACAGGATTTTCCGGAGTGGTATTCCTGAGTCGTTCCAGAAAATCTTCAAAATCATCTTTAGCAAACAATACCGTTCCAAATTCATCATTCTTAGGATTCAAAATCGTCTCTGGCATATTCAGATATCTTGCCCCCCAATCGGACAATATAACCATCTCGGGAGTAGCTGTATATTCGAATTGGATTTCCTGGGACAACTCTGCAAAAAACTGGTATTTTACACGTTCATGCTCCAACAATTTCAAAGTCCGGTCTGAAACGTCTAATTCTCCATTATCCATCATCTGTTCTACCGCATCCAATGCTTCTTCCTGGAAGTTCTGTCCTTCCGAACGTTGTCTGAGTTCTTCTTCTAATGTTCCTGATAGTTCTTTCAAACAGGTTAAAAGAACCGGGTTAAAGACTCCACACTCTCCATTCAGAATCATATCCACTGCCTTTTCATGAGAAAATGCCGGCTTATACACTCGTTTACTGGTCAATGCATCATATACATCTGCCAACGCTACTACCTGCGCTGCGATTGGAATATCTTCACCTTTCAGCCCATCCGGATATCCTCTCCCATCATACCGTTCATGATGCCACCTGCAAATCTGATATCCTAACTGGATTAACGGTTCATTCTCTCTCATCGGAATATCCTGCAGAATTCTTGCTCCTTCCAGGGCATGCCCTTTCATAATCTGAAATTCTTCATCTGTCAGACGCCCTGGTTTATTTAAGACTTCTGATGGAATAGATATCTTTCCTATATCATGCAATGCTGATGCATTACAGATTAAGTAAACATCATCCTGGGAAATTCCATAATTGCCGTTCTCAATCAGCCATTTCAAGATAATCTCTGTCAGCACTCTGATGTGCAGAACATGAAGACCGCTTTCTCCATTACGAAATTCAACGATATTTGATAGGATTTCTATCATTAACTTATTATCGTTTTCCTTTTCCATAATCTGGTTCATCACCATATGCGACAATTCTTTTTGCTTGGCAAAAAGAAGAAGTGTATTAACAACCCTTCTGCGCACCGTACGTTCATCAAATGGCCTGTTAATGAAATCCTGTACTCCAAGGTCATATGCTCTGTCCACATACGCCGGAACAGTCTCTGCAGATATCATAATAACCGGAATTTCTTTAATCCATCCATTCTTATTCATGACATCTAATGTCTCAAAACCATCCATTACAGGCATCATAATATCCAAAAGCATCAAGGATATCTCTTGCTCGCGTTCATGTAGAATCGCAGCCGCTTCCATCCCGTTCTCTGCTTCAATGATTTCATATTCATCTGAAAGCATATCTGATAACAGAGAACGGTTAATCTCCGAATCGTCCACTATTAATATTTTTCTTTTGTCAAATACATTTTTTATAGAATCCATTTATAACCTCTTTCTATATATTAAAATTTAAAATCATGACAACCATACTGACATTCAGCTTACACAAAAATCTTTTGGACTGACGGTTTATCCAAGAAACTTTTTCAATAGCTTCATCAGCATATCAATATCAATCGGTTTGGCTACATGCTCATTCATACCACATTCCTTGCATCTCTGAATATCCTCTAAAAATGCATCAGCCGTCATGGCAATAATAGGCAGACCCACGTCCGGGCGGTCAAGAGCCCGTATCGCTTTTGCCGCATCATATCCATTCATTACCGGCATCCTGATATCCATAAGAACAGCGTCATAATATCCAGGAGCAGACTGTTTGAACTTTTCAACACAAATCTGTCCATTTTCCGCCCATTCTACTTCGAATCCAACATCTGTAAGAATATCTTCTGCAATCTCCCAATTCAAATCATTATCTTCCGCCAGAAGAATACGAAATCCAGCAAAGTTCACTTGCTCACTCTGCGACTCCTCTTCATATTCCGATTCACCTATCATATATTTGCTGAGTCCCAGATAGAGATTCGATTTAAACAATGGCTTAGAGATAAATCCCTGAGCGCCTGCGGCACGTGCTTCTTCTTCTATATCACTCCAGTCGTAAGCCGATATAATAAGAATTGGAAGCTCATTACCCACAATCTGCCTTATCTTCTTCGTTGCCTCCAGACCACTCATACCCGGCATCTTCCAATCCAGCAATATAATCTCATAGTCGGTACATTTCCTATGATTCTCTTCTATCATCCATAATGCTTTCTCACCATTCAATGCCCAATCAGCCTGTACTCCTATCTCTTTCAATGCCGAAACCGCACTATGACAGAGTTCTTCATTATTATCTACTACCAGAAGCCGCCATGGAGGAAGTATCATATCAGCCTCTTGAATTGTTGCTTTCTCCAAATCTATAACTACATGGAATTCACTTCCTTTTCCCTGTTCACTTTCGACCTCAATCGTTCCTCCCATCATGCCTACAATGAACTTCGTAATCGACATGCCAAGACCGGCGCCCTCTATTTTCTGGACTTTAATATCCTCTCTGCTGAATGACTCAAATATTTTCTCCTTGAATTCAGGTGACATTCCCATTCCGGTGTCCTTCACCCGGAAATGGCATCTTACATAGGTACTGCCTAACGGCGATGCTTCTTGATACAGATATACATTAATCCTTCCGCCTTCTGGTGTGAACTTAATTGCATTAGACAATAGATTAATTAAAATCTGATTCAGACGAACACCATCACAATACACATTTTCCGTCTCAATATTCTGAATAAAGATGTCAAAATGCTGTCCCCGCTCTTTAATCTGCGGCTGTACAATATTCACAACACCTTCCATCGTATCTCTTAACGACAATACATCTATATTAAGAGATAACTTCCCACTCTCAATCTTTGACATATCCAGCACGTCATTAATCAGTCCCAACAAATGCCTGCTTGACAGCCCGATCTTCTTCAAACAATCATGCACTCTCGTCTCATCATGCAGATTAGCCATGGCAATCGCTGTCATACCCACAATCCCATTCATCGGTGTCCGGATATCATGACTCATACTCGACAAGAAATCTCTTTTAGCCAGATTCGCACTAGATGCCGCCTGCTCTGCCTTCTCCAGATCTGTCAGCTGCTGCTGGGTTAACTGGAAATACAGGAAGAAGATAACCAGCATAGCTGCCAGAATCACACCACCTGCGCTCAGCATCGTCTTCTGCCTCGCATCGCTTAGATGTATAATTGCATCATCCAAAACTCCATACGGCATAACAGATATCAGATACCAGTTCGATTCTGAAAGTGATGCGCAATAGATATGACGATGTGTATCATCAACTACTACTAACGCTGAATATTCCGAATTTTCCTGTATTGACTTTTCAAGTTCTTCAACATACTCTTCCGGGCTCTTTTCACTCTTCTCCGAAATCGTTTCCTTCAGACGATCGAAATAATTTTCACGAAAAGCCTCGCCTGACCTGACTACAAACTTTCCGTCATCTCGTATGATATGGGAATATACCATAGAGTTCTCCTCTTCTAGAACAAGCGCCTGCTCCAGATAACTCATAGGAATTCCCACCACTAATGCATCACTTACCCTGCCGTCTTTCATAGGATATCGTGCATCAATAACGAGAAGCATCAGCTTCTCCCCATTTATATCAAAACCACTGGATATCTTTTTTCCCTGGTTTTCCATAATATCTTCAAACTCTTCTTCATCCAGAAAAGTTATAGGCTTACCATAGATATCCTCGTGCTCTCCGCTGGTTGTGTAGAGTCCCATATAATCGAATTCCCGGACACTGGCACTCAGGGACAATTCTTCCATCATCTCGTCCCCATATACCACTGACTCTGGCGGAGTACGCTTGATAACCCCTTCTACCTGCGAAATCTGCAATGCCGTGATCGCATCAAACTTCTGTTGCAGCTGTGTACTCATCTCCGACATATAGATCTTACCGATCTCATTAATAGCCTCTTCACTCTTCCCATTCATAGATGCCCCTAACCACAGAAAGATAAGGACACACAATAAAATCAGACAGATCATACTTGTCAACAAAAATTTCTTAGTACTCTTAAACATCATCCTATCCTCTCCTCTCTCTATCATCATGTCTCCTGCAAACAGGTATGGTCCATAATGTTTTCAACTACAATATATCGTTACGATTTATTATAAACAATCCTACTAATGAAATCAATTCCTTTCTCAAAAATGTTGTATTTCACACTTTTCCCGACTCTCATATTGCTCTCATATTTTCAATTATATGATTGCATTTCATCTGTCACCATGCTAAAATTAAGTCAGTTACACGAAGTACTTCCATTTAAAATACTTCTATAGTTAAGAATTACTTTTATAAGGAGGCCTCCACTAGTTATGATTTTAAAAAACTGCAATACTTGTGTCATCTATGGCACGGAAGCAGATGTTTCCGTCCGTGCCAGAGTTCAGCACATAGATGAAAGAATCACACTGCATTTTGACGACAACAATGATCTGGGCATGCACACGGACCGGCTCAGAGTAGATTTTTTTGACAGTCAGGTCGGATATATAAAGACTTTCAGTGAACTTGAGATCAGAAAGAACACAGATCCATACATATTGGAACCCTGGACAGCAGACTGTGTGATTCTTGAAATCTTAGAAATATTACAACGCCAGAAGGATCTTCGGGTACGTATGGTAAAAGAAGCTACTTTTATTACGGAAAATCATGGAAGTTTCCGCGGTCTTATACAGAATATCAGCGTAGGCGGTATTTATATGACTGCTTCCACACAATTGGATGTAGGTGATTATTTTGTATTCCGTTATCGTTTCCTGCGGAATGATCAGGAAGTAAGCGGTAAGATTCTACGTACAACCAATATCCGTAATAAACATTTTGGGTATGGCTGCCAGTTTGTTGATCTTCCCAAGAGTACGGAACGTGAGATTCGGCAATATGTATACAAGCGACAGCTGAACAGTATCCGTTAGAAGACATACTATTATTTATGTTCAAAACACAAAAGAGTTATGGAATCAGACCCATAACTCTTTTGTATTATCTCATTAATAACAAATATGTATTTCTTATCTTACTATTTGAAATAATCTACTCCGGACTCAAATATCTTCAAATCCTGTTCTCCATAGATATTGACAGCTACAGATCTTGCACGTCTCTCAGAATGTGCCATTTTACCGAGCACCCGGCCGTCAGGACTTGTAATTCCTTCAATTGCGCAATAAGAACCGTTTACGTTCCATTCCTCATCCATCGAAATATTTCCCTGTGGATCACAATACTGTGTCGCAACCTGCCCATTCGCAAAGAGCTTATCAATCCACTCTCCGCTCGCCACAAACCTTCCTTCTCCATGAGATGCCGGATTCGTATATACTCCGCCAAGTTCTGCCTTCTGAAGCCATGGAGACTTATTAGTCACTACTTTTGTGTATACCATCTTCGAAATGTGGCGTCCGATAGTATTATAAGTCAATGTCGGAGAATCTTCATTCTGCCCGGTAATCGCTCCGCCTGGTACAAGTCCCAGTTTTACAAGTGTCTGGAAACCATTACAGATACCTAGAACCAGACCGTCACGTTCGTTCAAAAGACGTTCTACTGCCTCCTTCATCTTCGCATTCTGGAATGCTGTCGCAAAGAATTTCGCTGAACCATCCGGCTCATCTCCTGCACTGAACCCGCCAGGAAACATAATAATCTGCGACTGATCAATTGCCTGTTCAAATACGTGTACAGAATCGATGATATCTGCCGCGTTCATATTCTTGAAGACCTTGATAATCGTCTTCGCGCCTGCACGCTCAAATGCTTTTGCACTGTCATACTCACAGTTAGTTCCTGGAAATACCGGAATAAATACCGTTGGCTGTGCTATCTTATGTGTACAGATGTGGACATCTTTCGTCTGATAGAGCTCTTTATCAATCTTCTCTTCCTGTCCTGACGCACCGGAATTCGTTGGAAATACCTGGCTTAAAGGTTCCTTCCATGCTGCTTCGGCATCCTTAATTGCTATCGACATATCTTTATAAGATAGTGCAGCATCTGATGTCACTTCGCCAATTACCGTATAAGTGATACTAAGCTCTCCAACCTTTTCTGCCGGAACTTCTGCAATAAGATCACCAAACGCAGGCGCGAACAGATCTCTTTCATCTATATTATGTTCAATCTTCACACCCATCCTGTTACCAAATGCCATCTTGCTGACTGCTGCAACAATACCATGCCGTTCCAGAGCATACGCAGATATAATCTTCCCGTCACGGATGTCCCTCGTGAATCTGCCATACTGCTCCATAACCTTATCATAAACCGGAATATCATATTCGTCTATCTGTGTACGCAGCCATACAATCTTACTGCCGGCTTTCTTGAATTCCGGAGTAATAATATCCTTTTCCTGTGCCACATCAACTGCAAATGACACCAGAGTCGGAGGAACATCTTTACTTCTTCCGTACTCATAATCTGATCGTCCGAGACAGCATCATAGCCGC
>CANSLW010000152.1 GCA_947647815.1 uncultured Dorea sp.
GGCGGAAGTTATACGATTACAGAAGATATGAAGGCGAGACTTGCTGATTTTGCGGCAGGGTATGCCACAGAAGAAGAGACGGCCGGGCGTATTAAGGCTGTTTACGAGAAGACAGGATATGTAATGGATACACATACGGCAGTTGCCTCTCATGTCTGCGAACAGTATCAGAAAGAGATGAAGAGCGATAATAAGTGTGTGATTGCGTCTACCGCCAGTCCATACAAATTCGTAAAAAGTGTTATGACTGCAATTGACGAACAATATGCGGTATCAGATGAATTTGACCTGCTTGAGAAGCTTAAGGAAGTATCGGGAGTCGATATGCCGCAGGCTATTAAGGACATTCTGGATGCGAAAGTTTTGCATACTCTGGAATGTGATGCAGATAAAATGAAAGAGATTGTAAAAGGTTTATGTATTTCTTGTTGAAAAACGTGAGATAATAGAGTATAATAGGTTTTAGAAAACCTGGGATGTTCGATACTCTTGTAATTTTGAACCTACAAAACTTTAAACGGGACTCTTATATCTCCGTAATATGCCAAGCCTCCGAATTTGCAGTGGAAGGCAGAAAAGCGGATGCGGACACCCACCTAGCACATGCTAGGAGTCAAAATACAGGAACCGGCATTTTGGGGGAGCAACAAATATGAAGGCAGCCTTTCGGGGCTGCCTTTTTCGATACCATCGTATGCAAAATGATTCCCGCGAGCAACGAGCCAAGTGACTGCTCGCAGGCATTTGGCGACTGCCGCGAGGGTCACATACCCCGATGCTTGCATCGCTGCTTGCTTGATGCTCCGTATGCTTGCATCGGGGTTGTTGACTGGAAATTGATATTGCCGACATTGCATGATTATATCATTTTTCTGGATGAGGATAATCTGTTTATTAAGACAACAGGTTTTGCGAGGATGGCAAAGAATTTATAATGAATTTTATCATATATATAGTAATGATGTTGTTTCAGAGAAAAAAAGCCAGATGAAGAGATCGTTGAAGATTTTGAATGTGATGGAGAAGATAGAGTTTGTATAAATACCTTTGTTTAAATTGCCGTCTGTGTTAATATGAAAGATATTGGTTATATATTTTGTTGAATGAGGAGGATACGGCTATGTATAAGAACATTGAAAAGCAGACAAGCTTAAAGCTGAAAGATTTGGTAGACTACCAGAAAGGACAGGTGGTCAGCAGGACGCTGGTGCAGAATGCATCTGTCAGTATGACGATTTTCTCTTTTGATAAAGGAGAAGAGATTTCGACTCATGCATCCGGTGGAGACGCCATGGTTACTGTACTGGAAGGTAAGGGAAGGTTCACGGTCGGCGGTGAAGTCTTTATACTGGAAGAGGGCGAGACGCTGATTATGCCCAAAGACGTTCCGCATGCTGTATACGGAGAGGAGCAATTCAAGATGCAGCTTACGGTTTCTTTCTAAGATTGAAGAAATGTAGAAAAGCAGGATGAGGCTGTCTGAATATGATTTCGGCAGTCTTTTTTGCCGTCTAAATATCTACCTGTACGGTTGGAAAATATTAAAATGGATACAAAGAAGACATAATAGAATGATAAAGTACCACTGTAAACGAAACGTGGATGGAGAGCATATATGGAACTGAGATTGCTGATTGTGGAAGATGATTGCCTGTTAGCGGAGGCCGCTGCTGATTACTTTACCGGCAAAGGGTGGAAGACCAGAATAGCGGAAGACGGATTGCATGCTTTGGAGTTGCTGAGAACGGAAGAGTTTCAGCTGGTCCTGCTGGATGTGATGATACCGGGGATGGATGGTTTCGCCGTATGCCGGAAGGTCCGGCAGGAGAGCGATGTGCCTGTCATCTTTATTACAGCCCGGGTCATGGAGGAAGATAAGCTGAACGGCTATGCCCTAGGAGCTGACGACTACGTGACGAAACCGTTCTCCCTGCCGGTCTTATATGCCAAGGCGATGGCGCTGACCGGGAGGATACAGGGACGAAAGGAATATGTCGAGCTGGGAGGCTTAAGAGCAGACGTACGGAGTCATAGTGTCTGGAACCAGGGACGGCTCGTGACTCTTCCGCCCAAGGAATATGAGATGCTTCTGTTCTTTATGCAGAATCCCGGACGGATATTCAGCCGGGAGCAGCTTCTGATCCGATTCTGGGGATATGATTTCGACGGAAATGAGCGGGTGGTGGACAACCATATCAAAAAACTGCGAAAAGCAATCGGTTCCTGCGGATGTACCATCCAGACTGTCCGAAAATTCGGATATCGGTTGGAGGTGGAATGATGAAAGGAACATTAAAAAGAAAGAAGAAAAAATTCTGGAAGCCGGTTGCAGCGTGTTTTATCATCTTATATCTGGTGACAATGCTGTTGGTGACGCTGCAGGTGAAGAGAAGGTATGAAAACGAGTATAATCAGTCGTTTGAAGAAATTGCTGCTTCACTGTTAAGAAAAGCATCGGAACATGAGATGGCTAAGGAGGAAACCGACGATTTTGAAGAAGATATGGAGGCTGATTCTGCAGAGGAGGCTGTAGAAAATATTGAGGATGACAGGGAATTTTATCAGGCTCTGGCGAATGATTATTTTTTCAGTACTACCAATCCGTCCAGACAGATCTCCGTCGCTGTGTATGATAAGGATAAGAAGCTGGCTGTCAGAAGCTGTGATGTAATCGGAGATATGTATACTGCAAGTACTTCCGATGTGAGTTATGGCCCTTATATTGTGGATGAATATCTTACCTTCAATCAGAAGGAAGAGCTGGCTTCTTACCGATGGAAATACACGGAGTCATCAAAGAATTATACACAGCCGGAACAATACAGGATTCTTACGGAAGTATCCCCTGACGGTCAGGAGATGTACGGCATCTATGTGCAGGAACTGACATGGGGAATCGGGGAGAAAGCGGAAAAAAAGCAGTATAAGGATCCGTTGACGAAGAGCCTTAACACAATGCAGACAGGAATTACGACAGATTATGCGACCGGAGAAGAGAGCGGGGGAGAAACTATATACTACGAGACTGACAGTAAAGTGGTGTGGGAGTGGACGAATCCCGAAGTCAGCGAAAGCCAGAGAAAAGCCGGTGAGATTCAGAGTATAAACCTGATATTTCCCTATATAAATTCTTATGAGAAATGGCATGGATGGAGCAGCAGTGAGTATCTCCATGATTTCCCGCAGCAGTCGTATTTTACGTTTGCACAATCAGAAGGGAGAGAATATCCTGAACTGGAGAATTATTCGGATTTACTGCATTACAGGGTAGAATATCAGTTGAAGGTAGGTTATGTGGATAATCCTTCGGCTTATATGGCAATCCGGATGGAGGAGAACACCTGGTTTGATGCATTTGCTTACATGAAGAGTCTGTATCTGGCGGGGATGGTGCTGACTCTGGTATGTATGTTTGTTACAATTGCGGCGTTTAACCAGGTCTATGAACAGCAGATGGCGTTAGAGGATACCCGTCGGGATTTTACCAATGCCATGGCGCATGAGTTGAAGACGCCGCTTGGTGTTATCCGGAATTTTGCGGAGAATCTGCTGGAACACAATATGGAAGAGAAGCGGGAATATTATCTTACACAGATTATCGGGCAGACGGAGGAGATGGACCAGTTAGTGGCAGGGATGATCGAGATATCGAAACTGGATTCCGAAGAGCTGGCGCTGCAAAAAGAACCAGTATCTATGATGGCGGTGGTCCGGGAGCAGATGGACAGATTCGAGCCGTTGATTGATGAAAAGAATCTGCAGGTCATGTATCAGGAGGAAGCAGATTTCCTGATAGAAGGCGACCGGGAATACCTGGCAAGGGCGGTGTGGAATCTTCTGTCCAATGCGGTAGAATATAATGTATTAGATGGAAGGATTACGGTCAGGACAGAGGCAAAGAGCTGTAGTATTGAGAATACGGGAAAATGTATGGAAGAGGAGCAGATACTTCACGCATTCGATCTGTTCTATACCGGAGATAAGAGCCGGGATAGGAAGGGGAAACATATGGGAGTAGGATTGTTTCTGGCAAAGAAGATTCTTGAACTTCATGGAATGAGCCTGATGCTTGAAAATACGGATGATGGTGTTCGGGCAGTCATTAAGAAATAAGATAAGACGTCTTCCTTTGGCTGTTTTGCACAAAATAAGAGGTGATATTTTTGATATTTTACACAAAAATTTTTGATATATATAAAAATATTCACTTATTTATATAAAAATGTGACTTTTGATAAATTATCATATATAGTAGGCACACTGCTTCATGTACAGCAGGGTGCCTTTTTACTATAATCTTAACTGTATTTAGTGGTTATACATAAAAAGGACGGGCCCGTACTGCTTTTGTATACCATCATATGCGAAGCAATTGAAAAATACTAAGTAAAAGGAGTGGAGTTATGAGAAATTTATCTCGTATAAAAGCGGCGGTAATGGTATTGGTTCTTGTATTGTCGCTCGCCGGATGCAGTGGTTCTTCAGACGGAAAGACCCATCTTACTTTCCAGATATGGGATGTTTATCAACGTCCCGGGATGCAGGCTATGTGCGACGCTTATACTGCCAAGCATCCGGATGTAGAGATTGAAGTACAGGCTACCAGTTGGAGCGAATACTGGACAAAGCTGGAGGCGTCTGCCGAGAGTAATACCATGCCGGATATTTTTTGGATGCATACCAATCAGCTTCTTTACTATGCCGACTTTGGCATGTTGGCTGATGTGACAGATCTCTATGATGATGTAGAATCTGATTATTATGAAAAGCATTTTTCTGAGATTTCCCGCAGCAATGCAAGCGGAAGCGACGGGCGTCTCTATGGCGTGCCTAAAGATAAGGATAATGGACTGCTGGTATATAACAAAGAAATGTTTGACGCTGCAGACGTGCCCTATCCTACCGAGGACTGGACATGGGAAGATCTGGCAGATGCTTCACAGAAGATATATGATGAAACCGGCAAATACGGTTTCATGGCATATAATGACGATCAATTAGGGTATTGGTGCTTTGTTTACCAGGCTGGCGGTCATATTCTTACCGCTGACCGGACAAAGGCAGGCTATACCAATCCTGGTTCTGTTAAGGCTATGGAATTTTATGTAAATATGCAAAAGGAAGACTGGTGTCCCGATCAAACTTATTTTACAGAGACTGCGCCCGGAACTGCTTTCTTTTCCGAGGCGGGAGCTATGTATCTGGAAGGAAACTGGAATCTGCCGCAGCTGATGGAGAATTACCCGGATATGCGGGGGAAATGGGATCTTGCTAAACTGCCGAAATGTGCGGATCCTATTGAAGACAGTGAAAGTCTGGATCAGGACGGACGGGCAACCATGTCTAACGGGTTGTGTTACTCTACCTCGGCTCGCGGTAAAAACCGTGATATTGCGCTGGATGTGATCAAATTTTTCGGTACGGAGGAGGCACAGCGTATCCAGGGAGAGAACGGCGCTGCTATCCCTGCTTACATAGGTTGTGAAGAAACATGGCGCGCTGCATTTGATTCCTATGATGAAAAGCTGAATCTGGATGTGATCTTCGAACAGTTCGACTATGCGGTACAGGCAGTTTATAATTCTGCCAGTCCAAAGTGGAAGAGCCAGGTGTTAGATGAACTGACCAAGATTTATTCCGGAAGTCAGGAGCTTATGCCTGGTCTGGAAAATATGGAGCGTATTGTCAATAATGAAACCGCCAAGAAATTAGAGGATGACTGAGAGTTGCTTCGTAAAAGGAGGAAGTTTTATGAATAATAAATTATCTGCCGCCGCACGGCGGGAAGAAAATTGGGGTTGGTTCATGGTGGCGCCTACCATCATCGGTCTGGTTGTTTTAAATCTATGGCCGTTCGTACAGACGCTGTATGCCAGCTTCTGTGAGCATGAAGGTTTTGGACACTATAAGTTCATCGGTGTGCAGAATTATAGTGACATGTTTGTAAATACAGAGTTTTGGAAGGCTACCTGGAATACGGTCTACTTTTGTATACTGACCGTACCTGTAGGTATTGCTTTGGCATTACTGGTTGCCATGCTGCTTAATGCGAAAGTGAAGTTCAAGGGCGGTTTTCGTACCATCTTTTTTCTGCCTCTGGTTTGTGCCCCGGCGGCTGTTGCCATGGTGTGGCGCTGGATTTTTAACGGGGAGTATGGTATTTTGAATCAGGTATTGGGCGCTGATATCCAATGGATTACGAATCCGAAGACAGCGGTACTGGCCGTTGCTATCGTGTCTGTATGGAGCAGTATCGGTTATGACGCAGTTCTTATTCTGGCCGGATTGCAGAATATTTCGAAGTCGCTTTATGAGGCAAGCAGCATCGACGGCGCAGGTAAGTTCCGGCAGTTTTTCTCGATTACGCTTCCTATGGTCTCGCCGACTTTATTTTCTGTCCTGATTATGCGTCTGATGGCGTCCATGAAGATATATGACCTTATTTATATGATGGCGGATGAGACGAATCCTGCACTGACCGATATGCAGAGCCTGATGTACTTGTTCTATCGTTCCTCTTTTGTGGCAGGAGACCGTGGTTATGGTTCTGCTATCGTTATCTGGACGGTTAGTCTGATCCTTCTTGTGACGCTGGTACAGTTCCAGGGACAGAAGAAATGGGTTACCTATGATGTTTAAGGAGGTGCTGGAATGAAAAAGACAAATTCTTTAAAACGCTCTTATATGATTAATAAGGCATTTACGTATTTTTTCCTGATTCTGGGTGCGGCTATTATGATCTTTCCATTTTTGTGGATGATTCTTACCAGCTCAAAGACGGTTCCGGAGAGTATGCGGATTCCGCCGACTATTTTCCCGGAGAATCTAATGCTGGATAACTTTAAGGAAGCAATCGCCAGCCTGCCTTTTGCTAATCTGTACTGGAACACGATCTTGATGGTATTTTTCCGTGTGATCTGTGCCGTTTTGTTCAGTTCTATGGCGGGTTATGCGTTCGCAAAGCTGAGATTCAGAGGCAAGAAACTGCTCTTTGGCATTGTGCTGATCCAGATGTCTCTGCCAAGCCAGATTTTTATTATTCCTCAGTACCAGATGGTTGCGAAAATGGGCATGGCGAATACAGTTTTTGCTTTGGTATTTCCAGGTATCGTCAGTGCATTTGGCGTGTTTTTCCTGAGGCAGGCATATATGAGTATTCCGGATGAGGTTGGAGAGGCCGCTTATCTGGACGGCTGTAATCAGTGGCAGACATTTTATAAGATCATGTTCCCACTGACAGGGACTTCCGTAGCGGCTCTGACTATCTTTACTGCTGTTTTTGCGTACGGCGACCTGATGTGGCCGTTGGTGGTTAATTCGGATCTGAAGATGATGACATTGTCTTCTGGACTCTCGACCCTGCGCGGTCAGTTTACCACCAATTTCCCGGTGTTGATGGCAGGTTCGCTGCTGGCCATGCTGCCGATGGTGGTATTGTATCTGATCTTCCAGCGTCAGTTTGTGGAAGGAATCGCAGGTACCGGCGGCAAATAGATATTGATGCGTTATTTTGAATAGTTTTTCCCGCGAAGCGGCCGGACAGATATGTATTTTAGTAACAGTTCAGCCCACGCCATTCGCAAAACGCACCTACGGTGCTTCACCGCTG
>CANSLW010000153.1 GCA_947647815.1 uncultured Dorea sp.
GAATCGAAAATGTTATACTTACCTTACGCGAATCAAAAGAAAAACTGCCCATATTCCATAATATGGGCAAAATCATTATAAGAAGCATAGCCTCTGTCACAAATATAACGCTATCTGCGTTTCTTTCGTTTCCGTCCCCGGATCACCCGAACCAGTACAACGATAAACGCGATAACCAGTACCGCCAAGACAGCTGCGCAGACTGCAAGAATCCTCTTCTCAAGAACCGTCTTCCCGTTTAGCAATCCTTTCAGTAGTCCGTTTTCTTTCTTCTCTGTATCTTTTTTGGATTTTGATTTTGTATCTGTCTTCGAATCCGGCTTCTGGTCTTCTGTCCCGGATACTCTCTTTTCCATATACGCCTGACTTAATACAGCCCGCACACTTCCCATCAGATTACCGCTAAAGCGATATTCAACGGTTCCTTCATTACTTACATCGCTATCGGGAAGAATCTCCATCTCAAGATCTTTGAACTCCACTCCGTTCGGAACAATCACATATCCGCCGCTTACCGCTGCTCCTTCCGTACTCACAGTCTCCGTTTCCTGTATGCTTCCGATTGACTGTATATCTTCGGAAGCCTCATAATCTGCCGCCGACACCTTACTAAAATTCGCGAATCCATACTCCAACAGATTTTTCGTATCCGGATACACATTCTTCCCATGAGTCTTAAGAACTACACACACCAACTGCATACTTCCATTATCCGCCATGGTAATTAACGTTGATAATGCATCTGATGTATAACCTGTCTTTCCGCCGACCGCGAATTCATAGTACTCTTCATCATCCGGAATCAACATCTTATGGTGCTGCTGAAACACATGCTCCTCCGTTGTCTCTGATTCCGGTATTTTGTATTCATAAGTCTGGGCAATTGTGAAAAACTCCGGATGTCTGAACAATTCACGCCCGATCAACGCCATATCTCTGGCACAAGTATAATGATTCGGGTCGTGAAGCCCATTCGTATTCATAAAATTCGAATTAGCTCCGCCCAGTTCCTGACAGCGAAGATTCATCTGATCAACAAACCAGTTATAATCATAACCCGCGTTCTTTCCGACATTCTCTCCTACCGCATATGCCACTTCATTAGCTGATGCCAGAAGCGTCGCATATAATGCCTGTTCCAGTGAAATCTGATTCCCTTCATCCATGCCGATAGATGCTTCGTCCGGCTGCAGAAATGACACACAGTCATTAGAGAAATATACCGGATCCGCGAATTGCCCATTTTCCAGAGCAATTAATGTTGTCAAGACCTTCGTAATACTGGCCGGGAAATGATGTGCATCAATATTCTTCGCATACAGGATAGCTCCAGTCTCTACTTCCATGACGATGGCGGCCTCTCCATATGTTCCCGGTCCCTGGGGCCAATTATCAATTTCATTAGACTCAACCGGCAGTGCATATACGGCGTCTAATTCTTGCTGCAGCCTCTCTTCTTCTGTCAGTTCGGTTTGTTCCGCTTCATCCTGAACCGCCTCTCCCTCCACCGGCTCAGTTGCCAGAACCGGCATTGTCAGATTCAAAGCCAGCAGCATAATCAATATCGCCGCTAATACTTTTTTCCCTCGCTTCATCTGTCTGTCCTCCAAGAATCTCCAGTGCATTTAATCCATTCTATTCTCATTTGAATACTTTTACAACTCTGTGAAATCATAAAAAGTAATGAATCACAGTTTTCTTAGCCTGTCCAATTCTTCTCAATTTTAAACTGTAAAATAACATCAGGGTCAAAGTTCTATTTGACCCCGACTCGTTAAATATATTTAGTCTTTCTTCAGATAATAGAATCCAAATGCCGGTATATTCACTCCCCTTGCTTCCATCTTCTCGCCGGAAATCAAATCTGTATACATACCGTCTGTCTCGTTAATCCAGGCTGTTCTGTCATACTCACTGAAGTTAAACAGACCGATAATCTTCTCTCCTTCATAATATCTTCCGATACACAGCACACCGGCTTCCCAGGTATCAAGCGTCCAGGTATCCGCATTGGATACAAAGACTTTCTCTGTCTTTCGAATCTGTTCCAACTGATCAAGTCTCTTGAATACTCTTCCCTCCACAGTATCCGGAGCAGCAATATTCTCCACCAAATCCCAACGCATAGCGCCTCGGTGAATATACCTGGAATCTGCCGCTTTGTTCGGATCTTCCTTATAAGTATAATCATTGACCTGTCCAATCTCATCACCGCTGTACAACACCGGTATTCCTGACTGCATAAACATATAGGCATGAAGCATGATGTCTTTCTGAATTGCCCTCTCCATCGCTTCTGCATCCTGTTCAAATCCTGCTTTCTCAATACCGCACATGGATGCTGTCGTCCCACAGAATCTTGCATCTCCGGTAACCGGATCAGCATTATACAATTCACCGCGGCTGCAGCTTTCTCCTGCATAGCCCTGGAAATAATCATTCAGATACTGCTTGTGAGAACGCTCTCTGATTCCTTCCCTTTCAAGAGAAGCATAATCCAATCCCCATCCAATATCATCATGACACCGCAGATAATTGAGGAAAACATATTCCTTCGGCAGGCTGTTTACAATGTCAAGCTGCTGCTTCAAAAGACCAATATCTCTTGTTGCTACTGTATGCCATGTAGTAGCCATAGTTGTTACATTGTAAAGCATATGGCATTCCGGCTTCTCAACTGTTCCGAAATACGGCACTACTTTCTCAGGTTCCATAACAACTTCTCCAAGGAGCAGCACACTTGGGCACACAATCTCACTGATGATCCGCATCATACGGACGATCGTATGTACCTGCGGAAGATTCCTGCACTGAGTATGCAATTCTTTCCAGATATATGGAACTGCGTCTATTCGAATGATATCTATTCCCTTATTCGCAAGGAACAGGAAATTATACATCATCTCATTAAAAACTCTCGGATTCTTATAGTTCAAATCCCACTGATAAGGATAGAACGACGTCATTACAAAATGTTCCGCATCAGGAAGCCAGGTAAAGTTCCCCGGTGCAGTTGTCGGAAATACCTGCGGTACGGTCTTCTCATACTCTGCCGGAATGGAATAATTATCAAAGAAGAAGTAGCGGCTCATATACTCGCCGTTTCCCTGCCGAGCTTTCTTCGCCCATTCATGGTCTTCCGATGTATGGTTCATAACAAAATCCATACACACATTCATATCCTTTTTGTGACATGCTGCTGTCAGACTCTCAAGATCCTCCATGGTGCCAAGCTTCTCCTGCACTTTTCGGAAATCTGCCACCGCATATCCGCCGTCTGAACGGCCTTCTACCGTATCCAGGAACGGCATCAGATGAATATAGTTCACATTGCTCTTCTCAAGGTAGTCAAGCTTCGACTCGACGCCTTTCATATTTCCTGCAAAATTATCGATATAGAACATCATTCCCAGCATATCATTCTGCTTATACCAGTCTGGCTGTTCCTCTCTTTGCAAATCCCTTTCTTTCAGGTCTCCATTACGTTCCTCATAGAAACGGTACAGATTATCGCATAACTCGGCAAACATCGAGCCATTTCCATATAATTCCATATATAACCATTTCAATTCATCCAGATGTTTGGCAAAACGGTTCTCATACGTCTTACGCATAGCTGCTTTCTTCTCTGAAGCAATCCTTTCCGCTTCTTCCTCTGCCGCCTTCTGTGCCGCAGCCTCTTCTTCTGCCTTTTTCGCCGCTTCCCGGGCTGCTTCTTCTGCCGCCTTTTTAGCCGCTTCCTCCGCCGCCTTTTTTGCTGCTTCTTCTTCCGCTTTTTTAGCCGCTTCCTCCGCCGCCTTTTTTGCTTCTTCTTCCGCTTTTTTAGCCGCTTCTTCTTCCACTGACTGAGTAGCTATCTTCTGAGCCTCCACGACAGCTTCTGGTATCAATTTCTCAACAATTGTCTCATTTTCTGGTCTTATTACTTTCTGCTTAACTGCATTCTGTTTTGCCGCAGCCTGTTTACGTTCTTTTCTTGATTTCTTAGCCATTGTGTTTCCTCATTTCACTCGTATTAAGAGTATTATACACTCTTGAACCCATGCTTTTCAAGCCCCTTTCAAGGCGTTAAAAGCATTCTAAAATACAAAAGACACGTCCCAATATCAAAATTGAACCGTGCCTTCTGAAATGGAGTATAGGGGATTCGAACCCCTGGCCTCAACAATGCGAATGTTGCGCGCTCCCAACTGCGCTAATACCCCGTCTTTTGTATTATAGCACAAACCCCATCAGAATGAAAGAAATTTTTTTTACTATTTGCCTGTTCATGATTTTTAATCCAGAAAGGATAAACTGCCGGGAAATGATGATGAGAAATCATCATTTCCCGGCAGTCTCTCAGAAATACTAAAAGATCTCTTCTATCTGGTCAATCACAGTTTCTACATCTTCTTTCTTTACCAGAAACCGTGTCTTTCCATTTACTTCCACCGAATAAAATTCATCATCATAAGCATAGTAAGACACCTGAATATCAGGGGCATTCTCCATATTTCTGTGATAATTGACGGTAAACTCCGGCTCTTCATCTTCACGGCTTCTTTCATCCGGTATCTCAGACACCAACATAATGCCTGAAATTGCCTGATACAAGTCAGAGAACTCTTCCTTCTCAGCTTTCTTTTTACCAAACATGTACGAATCTGACGCCGTATCTACCTGGATATTATATTTATGGCCTTTTACTGCAATCTCTACATCTTTCAGCGTATCAGCTGAGACCAGCGCCGGAATCTTTAGGATATAATCAAATGGAGTCCTGTCGTATATCATTCGGATAACAGCTTCCGGAAGAATATATATCTGTTCCTCATTGCCTGCTATTGCCGCATAACGACCTCCCGCGCCGTCTTCCTTTCCCAGGATGATCTCTGCTTCCGTATCCGCCTCATCCATGCTCTTCGCCGCCGAATCGTCCACTGTATCAACATACTCTACTTTAATACAGGTATCTGATTCCGTAATTCCTGTATCCGTTCCTTCTTCATTCTGAACCGGCGTCTCAAATGCAAGGCTGCTCAATTCATCAAACATCTCGAACATAACTTCCGTATTCATTGTAGCGTTCTCATCATATGGCTCCAGAACCTCCCAATAGTCAAAATCCATCTTATACTCTGCCGGTTCATGCGAGATACAAAGGAACTCCTCCCCTTCTTTCACCAGAGTAACTCTTCGGATTCCATTGGAAATAAACTGTGGATTAGACGCCTGTTCCAGCGTTTTTTGCTTTTTTTCATCCGCCCCCGTCTCTGTATTCGCATCTTCCGCTCCCGCCTCTATAGCGGCTTTATCCAGATTCTCTTTCTGGCTGTCTCTAGCTTCATCTTTCCCGGAACATCCAGTTGATAAAATCAGTAGCAGACACAACGCCCCAGCTGCAATCCTTCTTACTGCACGTTTTCCCATCACTCTTAATTCCTCTCCAACAGAATCTCAACCGGTTCCTTCCCTGTAAGCTTCACGCTTACTGCATCCGGCTGCGACGTCCCGACCCACAGCTTAAAGTTCCTGCTGTCAATATGCCGTTCTCCCTCTTCATCCACTACGCTCATTGCCTGATTAGGAACTGTCATTTGTACAGTCTGCTTTTCACCGGCTCTTAAGAATACCCTCTTGAACCCGCACAGACTATAGTTCGGGACTGCCAGATCTGATTCCAGGTCTTTGATATAGATCTGTATCACCTCATCTGTATCCACCTGTCCCTGATTCTCTAAAGACACTTCAACCAGAATATCCGATTCCTTCGTAACCTGTCCGGCTAACTTCGCCTCTCTCACCCGGACATCTCCATAGGAAAGACCATAGCCAAACGGATACAGTGCTTCCTGTTCCATATACCGGTAAGTGCGGTTCTTCATAGAATAATCTGTAAATTCCGGCAGCCCTTCGAGACCCTTATAGAACGTGACAGGAAGTTTACCGGATGGCGATACATTTCCGAAGATAAGGTCTGCCACCGCCTTGCCTCCTCTGGCGCCCGGATACCATGCCAGCAGAATGCCATTACAATGCTCTTCGGCATAACTCAGATCAATCGCGCTCCCTGCCATCAGTACAACAATCGTTGGTTTCCCCACCGCCGTTACTTTTTCAATCAATTCCTCCTGCACTTTCGGAAGGTGAAGATCCTTCTTATCTCCAGACGCATCACTGTTTCCCGCATCTCCTTCTTCTCCTTCCAGAGTTTCATCCAATCCTACACAGACTACCACTACATCACTATGTTCTGCCGTGACGACAGCTTCTGAGATCCTGTCCTGTCTCCACGCAAGACTTTCTACCCTGTCCTTTTCAAGATGACAGCCTTCAGAATACAGAACGCGCACCTCATCGCCGACTTCATCCTGGATTCCCTCAAGAACCGTGATATATCGGGAAGACGTTCCATGGTAATTACCGATCAGCGCGGCTCTGCTGTCAGCATTGGGACCCACAACGCCGATCACCCCAATCTTAGACTTGTCCAATGGAAGAACTCCATCATTCTTAAGCAGAACACTTCCTTTTCTTGCCAGATCCACAGCTACCTCTACATGTTCCTTACATTCTACCACCTCATAAGGAATCTTATCATACTCACTTCCGTCGAACAATCCCAGGAGGAATCTTGTCGTAAGAAGCCGCTCTGCCGCAATTGTGATGTCCTCTTCTGTAATAAGTCCCTCCTCGACAGCCGCCAGCAGATGCAGATACGTATTACCGCAATTCACATCACACCCGCACTTTAAAGCCAGCGCCGCCGATTCTCTGGCATTCTTCGTCACCTGATGATTCTCATGGAAATCCTTAATTGCCCAGCAGTCAGATGTAAAATGTCCATCAAACTCCCATTTCCCTCTCAAGATCTCTTCCATCAGATACTTGTGTCCGCAGCATGGTTCCCCGTTGGTTCTGTTATACGCGCCCATCACAGACTCTACATCAGCTTCTTTCACCAATGCCTCAAAAGCAGGAAGATATGTCTCCCACATATCTTTCTTGCTGACCTCGGCGTCAAACTCATGTCGGATCGCCTCAGGACCGCTGTGGACAGCATAGTGCTTGGCGCATGCTGCAGCCTTCATCACCGGTCCGTCTCCCTGAATTCCCTCTACGAATCTGACGCCCAGCCGGGAAGTAAGATACGGATCTTCCCCATATGTCTCATGCCCTCTTCCCCAACGAGGATCCCGGAAAATATTGACATTCGGTGACCAGAATGTCAGTCCTTTGTAGATATCTCTGTCTCCATGCCCGGAGTACACATTATACTTTGCTCTGCCTTCCACAGCGATAATATCTCCGACTTTCTCCATAATATCCTCATCAAAAGCCGCCGCCATCCCAATCGCCTGCGGAAACATAGTTGCCACTCCTGCCCTGGCAACGCCATGCAGCGCTTCATTCCAGTAGTTATAGGCCGGTACTCCAAGTCTGGTTACCGGCGCCGCATCATATTTAAGCTGTGCCGCTTTCTCCATCAAAGTCATTTTTGATACCAGCTCTTTTGCCTTCTGTCTTGCTTTCGCCCTTTCTTTTCTAAAGTTTCC
>CANSLW010000154.1 GCA_947647815.1 uncultured Dorea sp.
CTGTACGATTGGTTGTTTTAATTCAACTTTTGCCACGAATGGTGCACCTCCTTATTTTTTTATCCGACTGCAGTTCAAAGAAAAGTGCTATAAACAAAAACACCTCCCATGTCAAAGACACAGAGGGTGTTATAAATTCTCAATTATCAAAATCTAATATCGAATCTAACTTTCCTCGGCAGGCGTTGGTCTTCTTACGCTTTCGCACCTGCTGTCTTCGGCAGTCTTCTGATACTATAGCATCCTTCAATCAGGATGTCAACTAGATATTTCTACTTTTTATCGGTTTTCTTATCTGATAAGACTCCCTTAATCACTTCCGTCAGTTTTTCTGCTATCTCGCCTTCCTGCTTCTCCTTCGGCTCTGACAGATTCTCTACATATTCCTCCGGCACCATAATCTCCAGCTGTTTGTTCAGATTATTAATCGTAACCTCATCGTGTTCGCCTCCAAATTCTCCATCCAGTGTCCAGGGAATCTCTTCCAGCGATTCAAAAGTAATATGTCCGGTCTTGAATGTATACATGTGCTTAGTGTCCACTTGCTCAATCAAAAGAGCCGCAATGATTTCCTGTAAGGCAATGGGATTCTTCGGTTTTTTAATCAGCGTCACTTCAAATAATCCGTCATCAAACACCACATTCTTACCGATCATGTTACGGAATCCACCCACAGAGCGGGAATTAGTTACCATTCCGAAGATAAATTCATCTTCAATCTCTTCCCCGTCAAAAGTCACCTTTATCCTGTAGGACGGCACATTGAACAGCCGCTTTGTTCCCTCCAGAACATACGCCAGATGGCCAAGAATGTTCTTCATTTCCTGTTTTGTCTCATAAGATACGTCTGTAAAAATACCAAACGCCGCCACATACACGAAGACATCGTCATTAAACTGCCCTACATCACACGGAAAAACAACCCCGTTTACCGCATTATCCGCCGCTTTCAGAAGTCCTTTGGGAATATGAAGACTATTAGCAAAATCATTCGTTGTCCCTGTCGGGATATAACCCACTGGTGTTCTCGCACTTCTCTGCATCATTCCAGTCACGACTTCATCAATCGTACCATCCCCTCCGCTGCAGACAATCAGTTCATATCTGCTCGCATCATACTCCCGGATTTTCTTATAGGCATCTCTGTATGACTGTGTAGGGTATACTACCACCTCATAGCCTGCTTTCACGAATATATCAATAATATCCGACAACTGGGGTTTTAATAGTTCCTTTCCCGCCCGCGGATTATATATAAATAACATTTGCTTCATATTCTGCATCCCCTTTCTTATCACAATTGGGAAAAATTGCAACTGTATAGTTGAAAAAAATTACAGAGGACAGTCTGTATGCCCTCTGTAGATTACTAACTATGTATGCTTATTCGGGCTCCTCTCAATTACACCCACACCGAAAACCTGCCGTCGGCAGATTCTCCGCATATGATGGTATTCGAATCAAACGAATACTCCCGATCATGTGCCATTAGTTAGCAGCAACCAGGAAATCCTCTATTCCTGCTACTGCCTCATTCTCATCACGTCCGTCCGCCACAACTGTAATGCTCTCACCCTTCTGCAGCTTCAGACTCATCATCCCCATAATACTCTTTGCATTGATTTTCTTGTTATCAATCTCAATAAATACCTGGCTCGAATACTGACTTGCTTCCTGAACCAGGTGTGCAATAGGACGGTCTTCCATATCCATATTGTTTTGAATAGTAACAGGTTTCTTAGTCATAAAAAATTATTCCTCCTTGCTATCCCTTAACTTTACCGCTATCTCACTTAATCTTCTGAGCCGGTGATTCACTCCTGACTTCCCCACAGGTGTCTCAAGAAGCTCCCCCAGTTCTTTCAAAGTTGCATCCGGATATGCAAGACGTGTAAGGGCGACGTCTCTCAGTCCTTCAGGCAACCTGTCAAACCCTGTTGTATCGCGTATATACTTGATGTCTTCAATCTGCCTGACAGCAGCAGACACTGTCTTGTTGATATTCGCTGTTTCGCAGTTCACCTTACGGTTTACAGAATTACGCATTTCTTTCATAATCCTGACATTCTCAAGTTCCAGAAGCGCTACGTGAGCTTCCATAACATTCAGAATATCTACAATCTGCGAACCTTCCTTCAGATATACTACGTAGGTCCTTTTCCTCTCAACAATCTTTGCCTCCAAATCAAACGCATTCATCATACTCCTGAGATATTCTGCTTCCTCTGATGTGCTGCATACAATCTCAAAATGATAAGATTTGCTTGGATCACTCATGGAGCCAGCCGCAATAAATGCTCCCCGGATATAAGCCCTTTTACAGCAGACTGCCTGTACCATTGCATTCTTAACTGCCAGAAGTTCTTCTCCTCTCGCATATATATCATAACTGCAGCTTCCCTTTGTCATGTTCCTACGAATTGCGATACATGTATCTATATTAAATGTTTTTTTCAATAATGTAAAGCATTTTCTTGCAACTGTAAAATTTTCCGTATGAACCTTTAATACACACACACCTTTTCTGCTTTCAGAAAATTCGCCTGACATACGGACAATAGCCGCCATTTCTGCCAGACGGCAATGCCTTGCCTTCGCATAATGTCCTGACAATTCTTCCTTTATCATACCCGAAAACGACATCTCTATACTCCTAAAACTACTGTTTTGTAATTGCATCCTTCCCGATATCTCTGTGCTCTATCCGGATACCATAATTTTCATTTCGGCTCAAAGCCTCGAACAATTCATTGGCCAATGTGACAGAACGATGCTTACCGCCTGTACACCCAATACCGATTACCAATTGCGTCTTTCCCTCCTGAACATAATTAGGAATCAGAAATTCCACCAGATCTGTCATCTTGTCCAGGAATTCTTCCGCCTTCTCATTATCCATAACATAATCTCTTACCTCATGGTCATTGCCGCTTAACGGCCGCAGTTCTTCTATATAGTAAGGATTGGGCAGGAATCTTACATCAAATACCAGATCTGCATCCGCTGGAATCCCATACTTGAATCCAAAAGAAAGCACCGAGATATAGAGATTCTTATATTCTTTGTTCTGGACAAATATTTTATTCAACTCCGCTTTCAATTCTCTGGTAAGCATATGGCTTGTATCAATCAGATAATCTGCTTTTTCTCTGAGAAATGCAATGCGTTCTCGTTCTTTTTTAATACCCTGATCCACTCGTCCGTCATTTCCTGCCAATGGATGAAAACGCCTGGTCTCTTTATAACGCTTAATCAATACATTGTCTGCTGATTCAAGGAAAAGAATCTCATACTTCATCCCCGTTGTATCCAGTTCTTCCAATACCTCCGCCATCTCTGCCAGACTCTCTCCGCTTCGGATATCCACTCCCAGCGCCGCCTTATTAAGCTCACTTCCCGGGACACGCAGAAGATCTGCCATCTTAGGAATCAGCGGCACCGGCAGATTATCCACGCAGAAATATCCCACATCCTCTAACATCTTAAGCGCCGTACTTTTTCCTGCACCCGACATTCCCGTCACAATAACACATCTCATCTCAGAATTCTCCCAGTTTCTTTACTTCAGGTTCCAGTCTTACTCCAAATTGTTCTTCTACCTTTGCAGACACCTGGCGCATCAGTTCTGACACATCAGCTGCCGTCGCTCCTCCCTTATTAATCACAAATCCGCAATGCTTCTCCGACACTTGCGCCCCTCCGACACAAAACCCCCGAAGTCCCGCATCTTGGATAAGTTTTCCCGCAAAATACCCTTCCGGCCTCTTGAATGTACTCCCCGCGCTTGGATATTCCAAGGGCTGCCTGCTTACCCGTTTATCTCTCAGTTCTTCCATCAAAGCTTTTATCTCTTCTTTCACACCTCTTCGAAGGCGCAGCTTAGCTTCCAGTACAATATATCCCTTTCTGGCAATTACACTTGTTCTGTACCCAAGTTCTAACTGCTCCGCCTCAAGTACAAGGGTCGTCCCTTCAGGTGTCAATACAGTGACTTCCTCAAGGACATCTTTCATCTCTCCCCCATAGGCTCCTGCATTCATCACACAAGCGCCGCCCAGCGTTCCCGGAATTCCCGCCGCAAATTCAAAACCTGTCAGCCCCCTCTCCAACGCACGCGCTGCAATTGCTGACAACAGTGCTCCTGCCTGTGCTGTGATGATCTCATCCTCGTCTCTTACCGCACTCATTGCTTTTCCAATCTGTATCACTACGCCTCTGATACCCTGATCAGAGACCAGCAAGTTACTTCCATTTCCTACTATGTAGAATGTAACCCCTTCCATCCTGCACGCATCCACAACACGCTTAACTTCATCCACGGTCTTCGGCATCACCAGGAAATCCGCAGGTCCCCCTATCCGGAACGTTGTATGGCTCCTCATCGGTTCACCTTCTCTGATTTGCTTCTCTGACAGGACTTCCGTTAATCTATTATATATATTCGTCTTCATAATATTCCTCATCTTTCACCATCTCCCGAATCACGATCAATATCTCCACTGCGTCTCCTTCGCAAATAATTGTAACATCACCTTCTCATAAATTCAATGTACTCTTGCAAAATGCCTGCAAATGCGGTATATTAATTCCAAGTAATTTTATTAAAAAAGGAGTGAATTTATCAATTGGACTCGAGTGACGTCACACAACTCATCATTCTATTTATCTTACTACTGTTATCGGCATTCTTTTCTTCCGCCGAGACAGCACTGACTACCGTTAATAAGATACGGATCCGTACTCTGGCAGAGGAAGGAAGCCGGCGGGCGAAGACAGTTCTTACTATTACAGATGACTCTGGCAAGATGTTAAGCGCCATACTGATTGGAAATAATATCGTCAATCTGTCTGCTGCATCTTTAACCACTACTCTTGCGTATAGTTTTGGCGGCTCTATGGTCGCGTTTGCAAGTGGAATCTTAACCATACTGATTCTTTTATTTGGAGAAATAACTCCTAAGACGATGGCAACCATACATTCCGAGAAGATGTCTCTGATATATGCGCCTGTTATCCACTTGTTCATGAAACTTATGACTCCTGTGATTTTTGTTATCAACGGTCTTTCTCTCGGGATACTTTTTCTTCTCCGTGTAGATCCTAACGCAAAGAACACGGCAATGACCGAGAACGAACTCCGTACCATTGTTGATGTAAGCCATGAAGACGGTGTCATTGAATCCGATGAAAGGGAAATGATCAATAATGTATTCGATCTGGGTGACGCCAGGGCAAAAGATGTCATGGTTCCCCGCGTCCATGTGACATTTGCAGATGTCAATAGTACTTACGACGAACTGCTCGATATATTCCGCGAAGACAAATACACAAGACTTCCGATTTTCGAGGATACAACAGACAATGTAATTGGTACTATTAATATGAAAGACTTACTGTTATATGACAGTTCAAAAAAATTTCATATTCAGGACTTTTTAAGAGAAGCATATTTTACTTATGAGTATAAAAATATCTCCGAACTTCTTGTCGAGATGCGTCAGGCATCTTTTAATATCGCAATTGTCCTGGATGAATATGGCGAGACAGCCGGCCTGATTACTCTGGAGGACATTCTGGAGGAAATCGTCGGAGAGATTCACGATGAATATGATGAAAATGAAGAAGATTTTATTCAGGAAATAGATGAACGTGAATATATTGTAGAAGGATCTATTAATCTAGATGAACTGAACGACCGTTTGGATCTTGACTTAACTTCTGAGGAGTATGATTCTCTTGGCGGCTTTATTATTGAGCGTCTTGACCGCATGCCTGAAACCGGTGATGCTGTTGATACAGAAGAAGGAATTCACATGGTTGTCGAAAAATTAGACAAGAACCGTATTGAACTTGTACATCTGTACCTGCCGGAGCCTGCTCCCGAAGAGAGCGGCATTTCGGATGATTGATTTATATATTTACGCTGATACCACTGACGACGTCAGTATTGATATATTGGCATCACAGTATCAGAACACCCACAATACAGGGATGGCATATCAATGAAAAAGAGACAGAAACTATATTGTTCCTGTCTCTTTTTCACATCATACATCCACAATCTTTATATCATAATGCTGGAATCAAAAAGTATTTGGACCCCGATATCATATCATCAATACAGCAGCTTTTGTATGTTCTCATCTGCCAGATTCTCCTGCGTAATCCATGTGTATCCCGTATCCACAACCGCTTCATTTCCCATAGAAAGAGCAGCTCTTGCAGACGCTATGACCGCTGCATACCCCATCCCAAATGGATTCTGCATAATCAGCGCATCTATCCTGCCTTCTCCCAAAGCCTCTAATTCATCTTCATCCGCATCATAACCAATCAAAAAACTTCTCATCTCATGCCGTTCTATGGTCTCCAGCGCAAGCCTGACTGCATCACCGTTAGTCGCATAACACCCTGCTACATCTGGATGGTTCTTCAGGATATAATCTATCACATCCTCCTGCGATATCATATCGGCCGTAACTTCTACACCTTCTCCCTCTTCCGCCGGTTGTTCTGGTACAGATTCGGCGTTATCCTCTTTACTGTAGGTACCCGCATTGATCTCTCCCGCTATAGTCTCCTGCATATCAGCTAACTGATCCATATGATATATCTCCGCAACAGACATATCCGGATGATTGCTTTCTATCTCTTCTACAAAAGCGCTCTCTCTTGCAAGCGCTGATTCTGATTTGGAATCATGGACAAACAAAAGGACTTCTCCTGCATCATCCATCAACTCTGCAATCCGCACTGCTGCCTCTTGCGCCGCCGCCCGGTTATCGGTTGACACCGTTGCCATCAGACCCTGATAGTCACTTCCCGAATCAAACGCCACAACAGGAATATCACTCTCTGCCGCAAGGTCGAACTGTACTTCACACGCCTTTGTATCTGCAATTGCAATTGCGAGCGCCTCTGGATATCTTGCCAGTTCTTCATCCAGAATATTCACCTGCTCGTCCACATCATCCGGCAATGCCGGAGCACTGTAAGTTATCTTCACCCGGTTCCTGCCCTCATATCCCAGATTCTCATTAATATCCCTCACAGCTTGTTCCGCGCCCTCTCTTACCGCATCCCAATAAGGCACACCTTCTGCTTTTCCTATTATAGACAATGACGTACCTTTCTCAAGATTCAATCCCATCACATTGTCATATGCTGAAGGTTCTATCATATTCAGCTTACTCTGATAAGGCTTTTCCTCTCTGTCTTTTCTGGGCTTCTCCGGCACATCTGCTGCCACCTTTTTTTCTTCCCTGTCCACATCCTCCTTCGGCGAACATGCACAGATAGTAAATACTACACACATTATAACAGCCGTAATGCTATATCTCTTTCTCATAATACTTCTCTCCCTGCTTCTTAATCTATCGCCACACATCACTATACACCAATTCTGTGAGTATTTGTTAAAAATTTTCTTAAATGTTTATAAAGATACCATATATCACACGCACTTTTCTCACATCAACCCTTGTATATTTCCCCCTTTTGTATTATGATATTAG
>CANSLW010000155.1 GCA_947647815.1 uncultured Dorea sp.
GAAGATACCTTTAAAGGAGTTAAAAGGATACATAAGGCCTGCCGCGTTTATTCCTGAGACAAAAAGCATAGACACCCTGTTCAAGGAGATGCAGGCTGATAAGAACCATATCCGGATTGTTCTTGATGAATATGGACAGACTTCCGGACTTGTGACGATGGAAGATATTCTGGAAGAAATTGTAGGAAATATTCTGGACGAACATGATGAAGAAGAAGAATGGATCCGCAAGATGCCGGATGGAAATTACCTGGTAAATGGAATGGTGGATCTGGAAGACTTAGAAGAGATAATCCCAATCGTATTTGAAAAAGAAGAGTTTGAGACACTGAATGGTTTCCTGATACATCAGCTGGACCGGATACCGGGAGAAGACGAGCAGTGTATCATAGATTACGAAGGTTATCGGTTTGTGGTACTTCTTGTAGATAATAATACAATCCAGAGAGTTAAGATTGAAAAACGCTGGAAAGAGTGATAGAATAAGAAACGTATGATGGCTTTTTAAATATTAAAATATAAGTGAGGGATAAATATGTCAGGACATTCAAAATTTGCTAATATCAAGCATAAAAAAGAGAAGAATGACGCTGCAAAAGGTAAGATCTTTACTAAGATTGGAAAGGAACTTGCAGTAGCGGTAAAGGAAGGCGGAAGCGCAGATCCGGCGAATAACAGCCGGCTTAGGGACGTGATTGCCAAAGCGAAGGCGAATAATATGCCGAATGATACGATAGACCGTAATATTAAGCGTGCGGACAGTGATGCGAATGCCGCTAACTATGAACATATTACATATGAAGGTTATGGGCCGAATGGTACGGCGATTATCGTCGAGACACTGACGGATAATAAGAACCGGACGGCTTCTAATGTCAAGAATGCATTTACCAAAGGAAATGGAAATGTGGGAACGCCCGGCTGCGTATCTTTCATGTTTGACAAGAAAGGGCAGATTGTAGTAGATAAAGAGGAATATGAGACGGATCCGGATGAATTGATGATGATGGCATTAGATGCCGGAGCGGAAGATTTCGTGGAGGAAGCAGACAGTTATGAGATTCTTACTACTCCGGAGGATTTCAGCGCGGTCCGTCTTGCGATGGAGGAAGCAGGGATTCCTATGGCGGCGGCAGAGGTAACGATGATTCCGCAGACTTACGTAGAATTAACGGATGCGAAAGACATTGCCAATATCCAGAAGACACTGGATATGCTGGATGACGATGACGACGTACAGGACGTTTACCATAATTGGGATGAGTAATGGCGGAGTCAGAAGGAGGAAACAAAAATGAGCAATTACAAGATAGAGACAAAATGTATCCAGTCTGGTTATAAACCGGGTAACGGAGAGGCGAGAGTCCTGCCTATTTATCAGAGCACGACTTTTAAGTACAATTCCAGCGAGCAGATGGGGCGTCTGTTTGACCTTGAGGAGTCAGGATATTTCTATACCCGGCTGCAGAATCCGACCAATGATGCCGTGGCGGCAAAGATCTGTGATATGGAAGGCGGCGTTGCAGGTATGCTGACGTCATCTGGGCAGGCGGCGAACTTCTATGCAGTGATGAATATTGCCGGTGCGGGAGACCATATCGTATGTGCGTCTGCCTTGTATGGTGGTACATATAATCTCTATGCCCATACGATTCGGAAGATGGGGGTAGAAGCGACTTTCGTTGATCCGGACTGTTCAGAGGAAGAGTTAAATGCAGCATTTAAAGAGAATACAAAAGCAGTATTCGGGGAAAGTATCGCTAATCCTGCGTTAGTCGTACTGGATTTTGAAAAATTTGCAAAGGCGGCGCATGCACATGGAGTTCCGTTTATTGTAGATAATACGTTCGCAACGCCAATTAACTGCAGGCCCTTTGAGTGGGGAGCGGACATCGTGACTCATTCTACAACCAAATACATGGACGGGCATGCTTCCTGTGTAGGCGGCGCAATCGTAGACAGCGGTAATTTTGACTGGGATGCGTATGGAGATAAGTTCCCGGGGCTTACAACGCCAGATGAGACATACCACGGAATTGTCTATACGCAGAAGTTTGGAAAAGGCGCTTACATTACAAAGGCAACGGCACAGCTGATGCGTGACTTAGGTTCCATCCAGTCTCCGCAGAATGCGTTCCTTCTGAATATCGGACTTGAGACTCTTCATCTGCGTATGGAGAGACATTGTGAGAATGCAAGGAAGGCAGCAGAGTTTTTAAAGAATCATGAGAAGGTGGCGTGGGTGAAGTGCCCGTCGCTTCCAGGAGATAAATATTATGAGCTGGCGCAGAAATATATGCCGAACGGTACCTGTGGTGTAATAACATTTGGCTTAAAAGGCGGAAGAGAAGCCGCAGTGCGGATGATGGACAGCCTGAAGATGATTGCCATCGTTACTCATGTGGCAGATGCCAGAAGCTGTGTGCTCCATCCGGCAAGCCATACACACCGCCAGATGAACGACCAGGAATTGATGGAAGCAGGAGTGCAGCCAGACTTGATCCGGTTCAGCGTTGGAATTGAGAATATTGATGATATTATTGCAGACCTTGATCAGGCTATGCAGGTATAAAATTGACAGAAGACCTCCATACTAGTGAAAGAACACTCTCAGAAAGTGCTCTAAAAACAAGAAAGTGTATGGAGGTATTTTTATGTCAGAAGAAAGCCGCAATGAACAAAAAAAAGATGATATCAAGGAATTCGGAAGCGTTGATTTGGCGGGGAATGCGAGCAGGCATAAGGTCAAACTGCTGACGATTATAGGTGAGATAGAAGGACATGAAGCATTATCAGGGAATGCAAAATCTACGAAATATGAACATTTGCTTCCGTTGCTGGCAGAAGTAGAAGACAGTGACGAGATAGAAGGTTTGTTGATTCTGTTAAACACATTGGGAGGAGATGTCGAAGCCGGATTATCGATAGCGGAGATGATAGCATCTTTGAGTAAGCCGACAGTATCCCTGGTGCTTGGGGGGAGCCATTCTATCGGGGGGCCCCTGGCGGTATCAGCGAAGTATTCATTCATTGTTCCCAGCGGAACCATGATTATCCATCCGGTACGTTCCAATGGGATGTTCATTGGAGTTACCCAGAGTCTTCGCAATATGATCAAGACACAGGACAGGATTACTCGTTTTCTGGCAGAGCATTCACATATGACACAGAAGCGGATTGAAGAGCTGATGCTGAACCAGACAGAGCTTGTGAAGGATGTGGGGACGCTCTTAGAAGGCAGAGATGCAGTCCGTGAAGGCTTGATTGATGAAGTGGGTGGAATGAGTGACGCATTGAATAAATTGCACGAAATGATTGATCAGTGGAGACAGAAAAAGAGTGAAAATAGGTAATGACAGTCCTTTTTAAAAATGCTATACTATATGTACTGCTAAAATAAGGGGGAGATATAATGGCCGCTAAGGCAAAAAAACGGGGGAGCAGGAAGCAGACAAAGAAAAAAAGTGCAGAAAAAGGATTTGTAGGTACAGAGATTACTATATGGGTGACGCTTGCGGTCAGTATCTTATTAATGATCAGTAATTTCGGATTCGGCGGGTTTGCAGGGGAGGCGCTCGCAGAACTGATGGACAGCATGTTTGGCTGGGCAGCATACGTCATTCCGTTTTTATTATTTGGAGTTGTAACATTTGTGATATCGAACCAGGGAAACCTGAATGCATATGTGAAAGTGGCGGCGTGTCTTTGTCTTACAGTACTGGCGTGTACTTTCCTGCAGCTGATTGATGAGGCAGGAGGTAAGCTTGGCGCTTTATTAACCGACAGGCTTGTGCCGGCTGTTGGCGTTGCGGGAACTTATGTTGTAGATATTATTCTGATGATTATCTGTCTGGTAATCATTACTGGAAAGTCAGCATTAAAAGGTGTCAAGAGCCAGAGTGGCAAAGTCTATGATAAAGCAAAAAGAGATGCCAGGCGGAGACGCGAACTGGCAATGGAGAGGCAGAGAATCAGAGAAGCTGAAGCTAAGGAGTCAAAGGATATTAAGAATGCCTCTGGAACGCGTAAGAGGAGTGAACGTCATGTGGAGGGCGTTTCTTTTGATACTGCCATTGCAAAGAAATCACCGGATATGCGTGAACTGACAGTAGAATCTGCAGATATGGCAGAAAAGAACAGTCAGAAGAAGAGGAATAAAGGGAAGGATCAGAATAAGACAGAACCACAACAGGAGATGGATTTTGTTATTAACCGTGGAGGAGAAGTTTTCCCGCAGGGAGATTCTCTTGCGGGAGTTTCCCAGATTGAGGATGTGTTATCCTCACCGGCAGAAGAAGCTTATGTTCCAGACGAGTTGTCTGACGAAATTCCGGTGAAGAGGAGAAACTGCAAGACGAAAGAAACGGATATATCAGATACGGCAGACCATATGGCAGAGGTAGCGCATGCAGTGGCGGCAGAAGCCCAGAAACCGAAGAAGGCATATCGTGTGCCTCCGCTTTCTCTTTTAAAGAAAGGAAGCAGACAAAAGGGAGAATCTGACACACAGCTGAGGGAGACTGCCATGAAGCTGCAGCAGATTCTGCAGAATTTTGGCGTAAAGGTGACAGTCACGAATGTAAGCTGCGGACCGTCGGTAACCCGGTATGAACTTCAGCCGGAGATGGGGGTTAAGGTAAGCAAGATTGTAGGACTTTCTGATGATATTAAACTCAATCTTGCGGCGGCGGATATTCGTATTGAGGCTCCGATTCCTGGGAAGGCGGCCGTTGGCATCGAGGTTCCTAATAAAGAGAATTCAGCAGTTATGTTAAGAGATCTTCTGGAAGCTGGGGAATTCCAGAAAAGTGCTTCTAAGATATCTTTTGCAGTAGGTAAAGATATCGGAGGTAAAGTTGTTGTGACGGATATCGGCAAGATGCCGCATGTGCTGATTGCAGGTGCGACAGGTTCTGGAAAATCTGTCTGCATTAATACTTTGATTATGAGTATTCTATATAAAGCAACACCTGACGAAGTAAAATTAATTATGATTGATCCTAAAGTGGTGGAGCTGAGTGTGTATAATGGAATCCCGCATCTGATGATTCCGGTAGTGACGGATCCAAAGAAAGCTGCGGGGGCTTTGAACTGGGCGGTAGCCGAGATGGACCGCCGGTATCGGGCGTTTGCCGAGCACGGTGTCAGGGATATGAAGGGATACAATGAGAAGATAGCGGCATTGCCGCCGTCAGAGGATGGACAGACACAAGCGCCGCTGCCACAGATTATAGTAATTGTCGATGAGTTGGCGGACCTGATGATGGTTGCGCCCGGGGAAGTGGAAGGATCAATCTGCCGACTGGCACAGCTGGCAAGAGCGGCAGGGATTCATCTGGTTATTGCAACACAGAGACCTTCAGTAAATGTCATTACAGGACTGATCAAAGCAAATATGCCGTCAAGAATAGCTTTCTCAGTTTCTTCCGGTGTGGATTCCCGGACAATCATAGATATGAATGGCGCGGAAAAACTTCTGGGAAAAGGTGACATGCTTTTCTATCCGTCCGGCTATCAGAAACCGGCAAGAGTACAGGGATCGTTCGTTACTGATAAGGAAGTACAGGATGTGGTAGAGTTTCTTAAGGACCATAACGAAGAGGTTACATATGACGAAGAAATAGTGAATCATGTTAATACGAATACAGGAGGGAGTATGCCTGTTGCCGGAACGGCTTCGGAAGGAGACGGCAATGATGCATATTTTGTCGATGCAGGACGGCTGATTATAGATAAGGAGAAGGCGTCAATCGGTATGTTGCAGCGTGCATTCAAGATTGGATTCAATCGTGCGGCAAGAATTATGGATCAGCTGGCAGAGGCAGGAGTTGTGGGCCCGGAAGAGGGAACGAAGCCGAGGAAGGTGCTGATGTCCCAGGAGGAATTTGAGCAGTACGTATCAGAGCATGTATAATATTATAAAGAATCAGGTAACTATAAGATAATCATATAAAGAAAGGATAAAAAACATGAAAACAGATATCCAGATAGCACAGGAAGCCCAGATGGCCCATATCAGAGATGTGGCTGCGACAGTAGGAATTGAAGAAGAAGAGTTAGAATTCTATGGAAAGTATAAGGCAAAATTGTCAGATGACGTGTGGGAACGGATTAAAGACAGGCCTGACGGAAAACTTGTTCTTGTAACCGCAATTAATCCAACTCCGGCAGGAGAGGGAAAGACAACAACAACAGTCGGCCTGGGCCAGGCGCTGGCAAAGCTTGATAAAAAGGCAATCATAGCGCTTCGTGAACCTTCTTTGGGGCCATGCTTTGGAATCAAGGGCGGAGCGGCAGGAGGCGGTTATGCACAGGTCGTTCCAATGGAAGATTTGAATCTCCATTTTACAGGAGACTTCCATGCAATCACTTCAGCGAATAATCTTCTGGCTGCAATGCTTGACAATCACATCCAGCAGGGCAATGCACTGCAGATTGATCCGAGACAGGTGGTATGGAAACGGTGTCTGGATATGAATGACAGAAATCTGCGCAATATTGTGGTTGGTCTTGGCAATAAGATGGACGGTATGGTAAGAGAAGATCATTTTGTCATTACTGTTGCATCTGAGATTATGGCGATTCTCTGTCTGGCAGAAGATGTTAAAGACCTGAAAGAGCGGCTGGGTAAGATCATTGTCGCTTATAATTTCAGTGGTGATCCGGTAACTGCAGAAGACTTGCAGGCAACAGGCGCTATGACAGCGCTCTTGAAAGATGCAGTTAAGCCAAATCTGATACAGACACTGGAGCATACACCAGCTCTTGTACATGGCGGTCCATTTGCAAATATTGCACATGGCTGTAACAGTGTGAGGGCAACGAGGATGGCGTTAAAATTAAGTGATATCACGGTGACAGAGGCAGGATTCGGCGCTGACTTAGGAGCTGAGAAATTCCTGGACATCAAGTGCCGTAAAGCTGGATTTAAGCCGGATGCAGTCGTATTGGTTGCAACTGTCCGTGCTTTGAAGTATAATGGAGGAGTTGCAAAAGAGGATTTGTCCAAAGAGAATCTTGAAGCTCTTGCAAAAGGAATTGTCAATCTGGAGAAACATATTGAGAATATCCAGAAGTACGACGTTCCGGTTGTTGTTACATTGAATTCGTTTGTAACAGATACAGAGGCGGAGAATGAATATATCCGTAAGTTCTGTGAGGAGAAGGGCTGTGAGTTTGCACTATCCGAAGTATGGGAAAAAGGCGGCGAAGGCGGAATCGCTCTGGCTCAGAAGGTTCTGGATACTTTAGAGAATAAAGAGAGTCATTTCCATACATTATACGAGGATGAATTGTCTCTGGAAGAAAAGATTGAGACGATTGCGAAAGAAATCTATGGGGCCAGAGGCGTTGTATATGAACCGGCGGCTAAAAAGCAGCTGGCAAAGATTACATCTTTGGGATTCGGGAATCTTCCGGTGTGTATGGCAAAGAACCAGCATTGTCTTTCTGATGATGCAAAGAAGCT
>CANSLW010000156.1 GCA_947647815.1 uncultured Dorea sp.
CTGAGATTATATTTACAATACTGAACTCGCTAAACAATATATGTGACCGCATTTGACGCTTGAACAACAGCGCCAAATGCGGTTTTATGTTTTGCCTATAAACTGAAATGGCTGTAAATAATAACTTATATATATAATCACTATATATATCTTGACATCATATATTATATAACATATAATATATTTATAAAAAATATATAGAAGGGAGAAGCGATATGATATTTCCCATGAATGCACCTTTGTTCGACCTGCTGGTTCTATCGGTCACGGAGAAAGAGGATGCCTACGGATATCAGCTAAGCCAGATCATCAAGAAGGTATCCAACACTAAGGACTCGACACTGTACCCGGTTCTTAAGAGACTGCAGGAACAGGGATTCCTGACAGTCTACGACCAGTCCTATCAGGGACGGAACCGCCGGTATTACCGGATTACAGAGACCGGCAGACAGCATTATCACATGCTCTCGGAAGAATGGAGCGCTTACAGTACGGCAATCGATCAGATTGTTAAGACAGGAGGTATGGCAGATGAATAGACAAGAATATATGCAGCGTCTGGAATACAGGCTTCGGAAGCTTCCCAGAGAAGAATATGAGAAAGCGATTTCTTATTTTACCGAATATTTTGAAGACGCAGGCGTTGAGAACGAAGCGCAGGCAATCGAAGACCTTGGAACCCCGGAGATGGCGGCGGACCAGATTGTCCGGGAATTCGCCATGGAGAATGCCAAAGCGCCGGTACAGAATGTAAAGCACGGCGTCTCGGCAATATGGATTGGGATTCTGGCGGTGTTTGCCGCGCCTGTTGCACTCCCTCTCGCCGCCATGCTGGGAGTGTTGGGCATCATGCTGGTTCTGGTTGCCTTCATGATAATCCTCTGCGTATTCATGCTTACTATCTCGGTAGCCGCAGCCGCAATTCCCTGTGTTGTCGTCGGAATCTGGATGCTGTTTACCTCGTTTGCCGACGGCGTTGCCACGCTGGGACTTGGACTGATTGGGCTGGGAATCGGAATCTGGCTGATCATGGGCAGCATTGCCCTTGGAAAGGGTGCGCTGCGTACCATAACACGCTTATTTGGAAGGATTGCAAAAGGAGGAGCACGGCATGAAAAGCATTAAGAATAAGAAGATATGGATTACAGCCTCATTTGTCTGCATCATACTGGGGATGATAGTCCTTGCCACAGGCAGGGCGATGGGCGGAGTACCCGGATTCTATATTAACAACTCTGGCATCCACTATGCAGGCGAGGCCGTCTCGGCAAGTTCTGTTGATCCGGTGCGTGACAGCCGGGAACTTAAGCCTTTTGACCGCATGGAGATTGCAATCGACTATGCTGACGTTGAAGTTGTTGCTTCTGACAGATTTGCAATTGATTATTATGTTTCGGATGAACCTGTCTGCGAAGTCAGAAACGGCAAGTTGATTTTCAAAGAGGCAGACAGAAAGCCGGGGTCCTTTCAGTTCACGTTCTTTAACATCGGGTTCTTTAGCGAAAACCTCGGCGTAGCAGTGGACGAAACCCGATATTATGTCCGGATTGAACTTCCGGCAGACAAGAAGCTTACAGAAGCATCTATCGATATCGACAGCGGATTCCTTGACATCTCTGCACTGCAGGCGGATACATTGAATATTGTAAATGAATACGGCGATGTCTCTCTGGACCAATATGACGGAAAGAAGCTGGATCTCTACATAGATAGTGGATCTCTGTTCATCGGTTCCCTGAATGCGGCGCAGGCAAAGCTTGAGAATGAATACGGTGATGTTGAGATCTCCAAAGCATCAGGAGAACGCCTGACCATCAATATGGATTCCTGTAACTGCCAGATTGGACAGATGGATTACTCTGATGTTACGATCACGGACGAATATGGAGACGTCTCTCTGGGACTCCCCGGAAAGATTACGGACTATGGTATGGATCTGTATACGGAATACGGAGATATACGCATAGAGAATGAGAGACTTGGTTACGGCAGCGACGATGAGCTGACGTACCGCATAGCAGGAAACGGGCAGAAAAAGATTTCTGTATCCTGCGACACCGGGAATATTGAAGTCTATTCTACAAAATAAAACAATGGGAGGCATCACACATGAAACTCACAATGCTCGGAACCGGAAATGCAACCGTAACAGAGTGTTATAACACCTGCTTTGTAATCAGCGACAACAACAGACATTTTCTGATTGACGGCGGAGGCGGCAACACCATCCTGCACCAGTTGAAATGCGCAGACATTCCGTACGGAGATATCAAAGAGATCTTCGTCACCCACAAACACATCGATCATCTTCTGGGAATCGTCTGGATCATCCGGATCATCTGCCAGAACATGGCGAAAGGACAGATAGAAGGAGACGTCAATATCTATGCTCACGAAGAAGTTATCCATCTGCTCAGGGAACTTTCAGAGAAACTGCTTCAGAAAAAGCAGACCCGTTTCCTGGACGACCGTGTCCATCTGATTATTGTAAGTGATGGAGAGACACGAATAATCTATGATAAAAAAGTGACTTTCTTCGATATTCATTCTACAAAGGCGAAGCAGTTCGGCTTCACCATGGAATTAAATCACGGGGAAAAACTGACCTGCTGCGGGGATGAGCCTTACAATCCCTGCGAGAGGGAATACGCCGAAAATAGTAAATGGCTGCTGCACGAGGCGTTCTGCCTGCACTCACAGGCTGATATCTTCTCTCCTTACGAGAAACATCACTCTACTGTCAAGGATGCATGTGAGCTCGCAGAAGAATTAGGTATCACAAACCTGATTCTGTACCATACGGAAGATCAGAACATAGAGCGCCGGAAAGAACTATATTACAAGGAAGGCATCCGTTACTTCCATGGGAATCTGTATATTCCAAAGGATCTGGAAACTATCGAATTGTAGTCAAATTCCTACAGACAGCCGCCTGGTTCATTACTCGTGGGAATAAGGGGCAAAAAGCGCATGATAGGAGAATCCTTTCCAATCATGCGCTTTTATCCCTTCTCTATACTACGATCTTATATTCTGCCTGAAATACTTCACCGCCCCTAAGCGCCTGCTCCCATTTCCGGTCTTTTAGCTCTCCTTCGAATGCATCACTATCACATCTGCCGTACCATGGTTCGATGCAGACAAAAGGCGCCTGTTTCTTCGGCGGCGACCAGATTCCCACTAACGGCGCTGTAAATTCTACCGCCAGATACTCCCTGCCTTCTCCATCCAGGAGGGATACCCTCTGTACCTGATGATCTTCAATCACCTTCGCATCGTAATCAAATAAAGTCTCGGTAATCGGAAGGATTCCTTCTTTCAGTTTGACCGCCTCACGGGCTGACGTTACAGTCCCTCCCTGTCCGAAGATAGTATTGATAAAGCATCCCGGATTCTCTCCGTCTCTATCCTGCAGCCGAATTGCATAATCGGTCTGTTTGTCGCCCTCTTTCACCGGACAGTTAAATGCCGGGTGCGCGCCAATTGCAAAATACAGCGTATCCTGCGCCGGGTTCTCCACCTTCCACATAACCTTTACGCCATCTTCCATAACCTGATAACCAATCTCAAGCCGGAAGGCAAACGGATATACCTTGCGGCTTTCTTCATCATCCGTAAGCTCAAACCACACCGTATCCTCAGTCTGGCTCACTAAAGTAAAATCACGGTCTCTGGCAAATCCATGCTGTCCGATCTTATACTCTGTTCCTTCATGGCGGTAAACACCGTCTTTCACTCCACCTACAAATGGAAACAGAACCGGTGATGTGCGATTCCAGTACGCCGGGTCTGCGCACCAGAGATATTCGGTATCTGTGTCTGTCCTTTTCAATGATTTTAACTCTGCACCGTGTATATTCACACCAATCTCCACCAGTCCATTCTTCAAAATAACATCTGCCATGATATCTTTCTCCCTACTTTCTCTTTCTTCTTATTTTATCTTACTGCCTTTATTCTAGCACATATCGTCACCAACCAAAAGACTGTGTCTATAATATTCAAAAAATTGTATTTACCTTGTGTATTTATTCTGATAAAATAACCATGTTGGTTTAAAAAGTCATGAGAGAAAAAGGAGGAACAACATGTTAGAAAAATTCTTCAAGTTGAAGGAAAACAACACCGATGTTAAGACAGAAGTGCTTGCCGGAATCACGACATTTATGACCATGGCATATATTCTTGCCGTGAATCCGAGTATCCTTGCAGCAGCGGGTATGGACCAGGGAGCCGTATTTACGGCAACAGCGCTTGCATCTCTGATCGGTACGCTTCTGATGGCATTTCTGGCAAATTATCCATTCGCACTTGCGCCAGGCATGGGACTGAACGCTTACTTCGCCTATACCGTGGTTCTTGGGATGGGGTACAAATGGGAAGTCGCACTTACGGCAGTATTCGTGGAGGGTATTGTATTCATCATCCTCTCCCTTACCAATGTACGTGAAGCAATCTTCAATGCAATCCCACTGAATCTTAAAGCGGCAGTCAGCGTAGGCATCGGTCTGTTTATTGCATTTATCGGACTGCAAAACGCCAATATCGTAGTCAGCGGCGCTACTTTGGTCGAGCTGTTCTCCGTAGACGGATACAATCTCGCAAACGGCGTGGAAGCTGGTTTTCACGATGTCGGAATCACGGTACTGCTTGCCGTGATCGGCGTAATCATTACCGGAATCCTGGTTATCAAGAATATTAAGGGAAATATTCTCTGGGGAATCCTGATTACATGGATCCTCGGAATCATCTGCCAGTTTGCCGGAATCTATGTTCCGAATCCGGAGCTTGGTTTTTACGGGCTTCTTCCGGATCTAAGCAACGGTTTATCCATTCCGAGTATTCTGCCGGTGTTCGGGAAACTTCAGTTTGACGGGATCTTCTCACTGAACTTTATCGTGGTAATCTTCGCATTCTTATTTGTAGATATGTTTGATACCATCGGAACGCTGATTGGTGTCGCCTCGAAGGCAGATATGCTGGACCAGGAAGGAAAGCTTCCAAGAATCAAGGGCGCGCTCATGGCGGACGCCGTTGCCACGACCGCAGGCGCAGCGCTTGGAACTACAACGACGACAACTTTCGTGGAGAGCGCTTCCGGTGTGACTGAAGGCGGAAGGACAGGCCTTACGGCCGTGACAACGGCAATCCTGTTCGGACTTGCATTATTCCTTTCCCCGATCTTCCTTGCAATCCCGTCGTTCGCGACGGCGCCTGCACTGATTGTAGTCGGTTTCTATATGCTGACGAATGTGGTAAATATTGATTTTAACGATATCGCCGAGGCGTTGCCCTGCTATATCTGTATTGCAGCAATGCCGTTCTTCTACAGCATCTCCGAAGGTATCTCCATGGGAGTCATCTCTTATGTTGCGCTGAACCTTCTGACAGGGAAGACAAAAGAGAAGAAGATCAGTGTGCTGATGTATATACTGGCAGTATTATTTATTCTGAAATATATCTTCTTATAGTTAAATATTCTACAGCAGCCACCAAGCAGACATGTATACATGTCTGCTTGGCTTTTTATAGTAAGCTTGTTTTTCCAGAAGAACGTCACTTTATTTTTATCCGAATCCCGTTCATAAAAATACTTAACCGAAACGATGCAGCATCGGTGCAGAAATTTCGTCGCCACAGTCTTTCCGCATACTACGGTATACAAAAAATAATCATTCGTTACACATTGCCCGAAATACCTGCTCTACAGACAATGCCATATTTTCTTTCGCATTTTGGGGAACCATTGCCTCATCCAGTGTGGTAATCCCTCTTATGATTGGGAAAAATGCATCAATCCCAGCCACATTACATTCTCCGGCATCCTTTGTAACACTTCCGGCAAAAGCAAGCACTTTCGCATTGTATTTCTTTGCAAGCCTTGCAACTCCTACCGGAACCTTTCCCATCGCTGTCTGAGAATCCAGACAGCCTTCACCAGTAATGACAATATCCGCATCTTTCACTTCCTGCTCCAATTCAATCGCATTTAGGACTATATCGATTCCCGATTTTAATTCTACATTTGGAAGATAACTTAAGAACGCGAATCCTAACCCTCCTGCTGCCCCTGCGCCTTCTGCCATCCGATAATCCGCGCCGATAAATTCCTGTGTCTTATCCGCAAAATGTCTCATCTTCTCATCAAAGACCTGTTTTTCCTCTTCCCTGACGCCCTTTTGCGGTCCATAGACATAGACTGCTCCTTTTTCTCCGCAAAGCGGATTTTTCACATCACATGCAATGTTAAAATGACATTCCTTTAACTCTTCTGGAACATTCTTTGCCGAAATCGAAGCAATGCTGCCAAGCCCTTCAATTCCCGGCCTGACAGGATTCCCATATGAATCTGCAATCTCATATCCCAAAGCCTGAAGCATTCCTACGCCGCCTTCACTTGTTGCACTCCCGCCGATACCAATAATGAATTCACGGCACCCCCGCTTCAAGGCGTCCAGGAGCATCTCGCCGACACCGTATGTGGTTGCCTTTAACGGATCTAACTCTTCCCTCTTTACAAGTATAATTCCAGAAGCCTCTGCCATCTCCAAGACCGCTGTCCTGCCATTTCCAAGAATACCATACTTCGCCTTGGTTTTTGCACCCAACGGTCCTGTCACTTCGACAGATACATATTCTCCGCCTAAGCCTTCCACCAAAGCTTCTGTTGTTCCCTCCCCGCCGTCTGCCAGAGGCTTTACGATTATTTGGGCATCACACGCTCTCTGAATCCCTGCCTTTGCAGCATTTCCTGCTTCCATGGAACTCATACTTCCTTTAAATGAATCAATTGCTATTACAACCTTCATACCATTTTCTCCTTAATCCGCCCCTTCATTAACTGTATCTCGCCTGATAGAGCAGTCCATACCAGCCTTTATCAGCGGGCTATTAATATCATTATCCTATACTTTTTATTATCTTACAAGACAAGGTTACTTCGGATTGAATTTCTATACATTACTTACAAATATTTTTCTGTAATTCTCCATACATTTCTCTATTACGTCCACTGCATCAATTGGATCGCCAAATGCATTAACCGTTGTACTCTTTCCTTCTAGATATTTATAGATGGAAAGAAATGCTCTAGTTCTCCTTTCACATCTTCTGTTTATGTTGTTTTCTTATAAACTGCAAACCTTATTTCTTACCGGTAAAACAAATGAAGGTGAAACCGACAGTTCATCCAGCCCCATCTCAACAAACGTTTTTGTAAGCGTAAGATCCACACCCAATTCTCCGCAAATCCCTACCCAGGCTCCATGCTTATGAGCATTTTCCACTACCATTTTAATCGCTTTTAATACGTCCGGGTGATGCGCATCATAGATATATATTATCCAATTTGAGATTCTATCTGTCGATAGCCAGTGTATATTGCGTCAGGTCATTCGTTCCAATACTAAAGAAATCTACTTCCTTCG
>CANSLW010000157.1 GCA_947647815.1 uncultured Dorea sp.
ATTAGAGCCTATTTTTTTGACTCCGTTTTTTCATAAATCATTTGACACTATCTCTGATATCTGCCTTCTGACTCTTATTATCCATTTTTATATCAGCATTTGCAAGTGTTTGTTCTTCTTCCAACATAATTTTTTAAATATTTTCTTAACATGCTTGCATTTTTCTCCTATTGGGTATAATATACATATATACAACACGTAGTTTTTAAAACCATATGTCGGGTTTTGCCAGACCAGGAGGTAATATTATGTCACATACAATCGAAGAACGAATCAAAGATCCCGGAAGCGCAATCACACATTTTATCGGAATGCTGATGGCTATATTCGCAGCCGTGCCACTATTAATCAAAGCTGCCCATGAACCCAGCCGGATATATGTAATCTCCATTGCAATCTATGCTGCAAGTCTGATCTTATTATACACGGCAAGCACTACTTACCATACCTTCAACCGTTCAGAGAAGGTCAATACGATTCTTAAGAAGATTGACCACATGATGATCAGCGTTCTGATTGCCGGAAGCTATACCCCCATTTGTCTGCTGGTATTAGGCGGCAAGACAGGCCTCATCCTTCTCTCCATCGTGTGGGGAATTGCCCTTGCAGGAATCCTTATCAAGGCTTTCTGGGTTTATTGCCCCAAATGGGTCTCTTCAGTTCTGTATATCGGAATGGGCTGGACCTGCGTACTCGCATTTACACAGATTCTCAATTCCATGTCTCCGGCAGCTTTTGGATGGCTTCTTGCCGGCGGCATCATCTACACAGTAGGCGGAGTGATCTATGCATTGAAGCTGCCTTTGTTCAACAGCAGACATAAGTATTTCGGAAGCCATGAGATCTTTCACCTGTTCGTAATGGGCGGAAGCGCATGTCATTTCGTGGTAATGTATGCATTTGTACTATAGTTATGCGATAGTATACAAAATGCTTGCCACCGGCAGCCATTTTGCATGCGATGACTTCAAAAAAGAGACCGAGATTGTTCAGACAAACAATCTCAGTCCCTTTTTCCAACGTTCTGTCTCCTTGGATCCGTCAGGCATCTTCTTCATCCTGCGTCAAATTTGTTACACATGGGTCAAGCGGGCGTGCTTGCACGCACATTTGACCCACAAATTCAGTATGAAAGTTTACTTTCATACTTTCCCGAATTAGCTTCTCCTTCTTACATTTGCTCATACGCTTAATGGCATACTCCCGCCTCATGGCTTCTTCCTTTGTCTCAAATATCTCATAATATACCAGCTTCACCGGTCTCCGGGACTTGGTATACTTCGCGCCTTTTCCTGTATTATGTACTTGCACACGCTTCTTGAGATCATTCGTCCATCCAGTGTACAGAGTTCCATCCTTACACCGGACCATATATGTATAATTCATGGCATTTCTCCTGATATCATCCTATCAAAATTATAGCCATAATTTATAAAAAGTCAAACATCTTTATCTTATACTTTTAAACATCAGCGGTTACATCTATATATCAAATCATCCCATCTCCGGTCTACTTCCTGCTGTATTCTTTCAATCAGCTCTTCATCCATTTCCTGTCAGTTACTTCAAAAAGCGGCTAATAGCAAGTCTCAACCGCCATCTTGCAGATATACGGATTTCATAATCTCTTAAAACACCAGAAAAAGCGCCGGGAATCAATATCTCTTTCCAGCGCTTTTTCTCCTATAATTCCACTTCTTATATACCTTTACTCTCTTCCGGTACATTACAACTATTCTTCCAGATATTCCACCGGATTAACCGGCTGTCCATCTTTTCGCATCTCGAAATACACATTACATCCTTCCACGCTGTAGTATTTCGTCGGCTGGCTCACATATCCCAGCACACTTTTAGCTTCCACATAATCTCCTACATTCACAGGAACTTCTTTCAACTGACCATAGAACAGTTCATATCCATTCCCGATATCTACATTGACAGTCGTCCCCGTCTCCGCCGTCACATCAATGGATTTAACAATTCCTGTTGTTCCACACAGCACTTGGTCACCCTCTGCCCCTGAGATTACCACCGCCGGATTGTACTTATACTGGTCAAGTGTTGAAAAATATACGGTCTTGTCCATGCTGTAACTCATAAGAATCGCACCATTCACCGGCCACAGTAGTTTACTGTCTTCACTGAAATTAATCGCGGTTCCTCCGCCTGCCGTACTTTGAGTACTCATCTGGCCATCGTTACCCGTATCTTCTGTAGTATCTTGTGTCTCAGTTTCTTCTGTCTCCTCTTCGACCTCTGGCTCTTCCTGCTTCACCACCAGGTTATTCGCTTCTTCTACGGGTTCTTTTATCTTTTTTTCTTTTGTGTCATTTTCCTCTACCGCCTTTGCAAGCTGTTCTTCCTGCTGCGTCCGTTTGTAGTCACTGAATGTATATGTTCCAACGATTGCAATTGCTGCTACAAAGCATACAACGGCTGCAACGGTAGCTCCTTTCATTTTTTGTGAAGGTTTCCTTTTGTTCATCTTATCACCACCTCTAGCTATATTTTTGCCAGATAGTGATGGTCTTATTCTACGTCCTGTAATATTTCTGCTACTTCTTTTATCTCTGTTCCCTCATAAAAATATTGCAAAATCATATCATATGTATTTCCCTCTTTTGCCATCTGATCCGCGGAATACTGGCTCATTCCAAGTCCGTGTCCTTCTCCTCTCGTGGTAATCCGAATCTTCCCGTTATATCGCTGCAGCGTAAAACAGCCCGATGCAAGGCCATAAGTGTTACGGAATTCCTCTCCGCTGACATTTTCCTGTCCGACTCGTACATTCAATACATATCCTGCCGTATCCGTATCAGTGACTTCCGCATCCATATCTTCTGTCATTACGGTCTGAATCTGTTTTTTATTTTCAATATCGTAAGGGCACTCCACAATCTTGAGATAGGGGTAATCTTCGCTTCCAAGTGCCTCTTTTCCGTCCCTGGTACAGCCATTACTCAGCCTGAAGAACGGCGTCAGCGCCAGGTCCTCTCCATAGAATAACACTTCTCCTTCCGTGTCATTCCACACCTCTGTAAGCTTACTGTAATACCTGGAATATTTGGCTCCCCATGCATCCTCCATCTGCTTCTGTGTCCAGAATGGTTCATCTAGCACTGCCTCCTTTCCTGCTTCCCGGATCTTCCTGTATACCTCTGTCCGGACCAGAACCGACTGGGCCTTCAATGCCTCCTTCTCATATGACGCCGGCATCTCTTTTGCCAGAATCCCGATACAATATTCCTCTATCGGCATCTGGCTAGACGTTTCTCCATTCTTAACACTCACACTTGTACTGTCAACATGGGAATATGATGTAATGCTTGGCCCATTTAAGAATACTGTCACCACATATGGCAGTAAAGTAATGATAATCAGATAGCACCCCAGTTTTTTCAGTTTCAGCCGCATAAAAAACCCTCCCATACACTGTATGGAAGGGTTCATTATTTTATGCATGAATCTTACTATTCTTCTTCAGCAACCTCTACCGTAATCTTATCCAGTTTCCAGATTTCGTCTACATACTCACGAATTGTTCTGTCTGATGAGAATTTACCGCAGCATGCCGTATTCAGCAATGCCATCTTCGCCCATCTGTCTCTGTCGCGGTATGCCTCTTCTACCTTCTCCTGTGCTTCGGCATATGCACGGAAATCTTTCAGGATAAAGTACATATCCGGACGATCACAGCCTTTCTTCGTAAATAAAGAGTTGTGGAGATCACGGTACATCTCGCTGTTGCCATGTGCGTAGGTACCGTCTACCAACTGGTCTACCACCCTGCGGACATCCTGGTCACTGTTATAGATATCCCATGGATTGTATCCTCCATGCTGCTCATAATTGATAACTTCATCAGAACTCAAACCGAAGATAAACGCATTCTCGATTCCAACTTCTTCTACAATCTCCACATTGGCTCCATCCATGGTTCCAAGTGTCGGCGCACCGTTAAGCATAAACTTCATATTACCTGTACCGGATGCTTCCTTAGAAGCTGTGGATATCTGCTCGCTGACATCCGCCGCAGCGAAAATCCACTCTGCATTAGACACACGGTAATCTTCGATGAATACCACTTTGAGTTTTCCATTGATGCTGCGGTCATTATTTACCACCTCAGCAACAGAGTTGATCAGCTTGATAATCTCTTTTGCACGGATATAACCTGCAGATGCCTTCGCACCGAAAATAAATGTTCTTGGGAAGAAGTTCTTCTCCGGATGTTCCTTGATCTGATTGTACAGATACATTACGTGCAGGATATTAAGCAGCTGACGCTTATACTCGTGAAGACGCTTCACCTGTACGTCAAAGATGGATCTCGGGTCAACTTCAATTCCATTATGCTTTTTAATATATTCCGCCAGACGCTCTTTGTTCTTATACTTAATCTCCATGAACTCTTTTCTGGCTTCTTCATCATCCGCATACTTCTTAAGTCCTGACATCAAAGACAGATCCATAATCCAGTCTTTCGTGCCAAGTTTCTCTGTCACCCAGTCAGCAAGCAGCGGATTACCATGCATAAGGAAACGTCTCTGGGTGATACCATTGGTCTTATTATTGAACTTCTCCGGCATCATCTGATAGAAGTCTTTTAATTCCTGGTTCTTAAGAATCTCCGTATGCAGCCTTGCAACACCGTTGACAGAAAAACCAGCTACGATCGCGAGATGTGCCATCTTCACCTGTCCGTCTCTTAAGATTGCCATCTTCTTGACTTTATTCTCGTCTCCCGGATAGGTTCTGCGGATATGTTCTACAAAACGGCGGTCAATCTCCTGAATGATCTGATATACACGAGGAAGCAGTCTTGAGAACAGATCGATCGGCCATTTCTCAAGAGCCTCTGCCATGATCGTATGGTTCGTATATGCGCAGGTCTTCTTCGTAACTTCCCACGCTTCATCCCAGCCAAGACCTTCGTCATCCAACAGAATACGCATCAACTCTGCAACCGCTACGGTCGGATGTGTGTCATTCATCTGAATCGTCATCTTCTCATGAAGTTTCGTAATATCATCGTGACTTCTCTTGTACTTGGCAACTGCCGCCTGAAGACTTGCAGATACAAAGAAATACTGCTGTTTCAGTCTTAATTCTTTACCCGCATAATGATTGTCATTCGGATACAGAACTTCTACGATGTTCTTCGCAAGATTCTGCTGCTCAACCGCTTTGTGATAATCACCGCGGTCAAAGGACTCCAGCTGGAAGTCTACAATTGGCTCCGCATCCCAGATACGAAGTGTATTTACCTGATGGTTATTATATCCTACGATTGGATAATCATACGGAATTGCCATAACAGACTCATAGTTCTCCTGTACAAAACGGATCTTTCCGGCATCGTCATATTCTACACGAATATTACCACCAAAGCGTACTTCTTTCGCATATTCCGGTCTTCTAAGTTCAAATGGATTGCCGTTCACAAGCCAGTTATCCGGAGTCTCTACCTGATAGCCGTTCTCGATCTTCTGCTTGAACATACCATAACGGTAACGGATACCACAGCCATAAGCCGCATATCCAAGAGATGCCAATGAATCTAAGAAACAAGCTGCCAGACGTCCAAGACCACCGTTTCCAAGCGCCGGGTCCGGTTCTTCATCCTCAAGCAGATTCAAGTTAAGCCCCATTTCCTCCAGAGCTTCCTTTACTTCCGTATAAGCTGTCATGTTGATAAGATTATTTCCAAGCGCTCTTCCCATCAGGAATTCCATAGACATATAATAGACAATCTTCGGATCATCCTTGTCAAGCTGCTTCTGTGTTGCGATCCAGTCGTCAATGATTGCTTCTTTCACCGCAAAAGAAACTGCCTGATACAACTCCTGCTGTGAAACCTCTTCAATCTCCTTACGGAACAGATTCTTTACATTCTGCTTTACTTCTTTCTTAAATGTTTCCTTTTCAAATCTCGGATTATACATTCTTCCTACCTCTTCCTTTCACCCGGAAACACACGGATGCCTTAAATGCATCCGTCTGCTCCAAAAGTTTTGTTATTTCCGCTCTACGCCAAGTGTTACATTCTCACCATTGATCTTCCATTCCTTCACATAACCCGCCGGTGCCGATTTCGTAACTTTCAGCGCAAGCGTCTCGTCTCCGATGGTATCTGCGTTCGCAGAGAATATGGTCTCGGCCTTCTCAGTTCCTTCATAAGTAATCTCTATCTTATCCATAACCTCGAAGCCCGCTTCCTTACGCATGGTCTGAACCTTGCTGATAATCTCACGGACAAATCCTTCCTCCAGAAGTTCTTCTGACAAATTGGTATCCAACACAACGGTTATCCCATTATCATTTTCAGATACATAGCCCTCCATCTGAGCGCTCTCGATCAGCAGATCTTCTCTGGATAGTGTAATCTCCTGCCCGTCAATTTCTAATTTCAAAGTATCTGTAGCATTCAACTCATCCATCGCTGCATTTCCATCAATGGACCCAAGCTGCGCCCTGATACCATTTAACATTTTACCATACTTTGGTCCAACTGTCTTTAGTTGAGGTTTAAAAGAATAACTGGTAAAATCGCGCACTTCTTGTGTAAATGTTATAACTTTAACATTTAATTCGTCTTCCACAATCTCCTGATAGAACTCCGGAATCTCAAAGTCAGCTTTTACATACATCTGCCCGATTGGCTGACGGTTCTTGATATTCGCCGTATTCCGGCATGCACGTCCCATAACCACCAGCTTAAGCACCTTATCCATGTTGGATTCCAGTTCTTTGTCGATATATGACTCATCGCTGACCGGGAAGTCGCACAGGTGGATGCTCTCCGGCGCTGCCGCATCGATGCTTCTTACCAGATTCTGATATATATCCTCTGTCATGAACGGAATCATCGGCGCTGCTGCTTTGCTTACTTCTACCAGCGCGGTATAAAGCGTCATATAAGCATTAATCTTATCCTGCTCCATTCCCTTCGCCCAGAAGCGCTCACGGCTGCGTCTTACGTACCAGTTACTCATATCATCCACGAAATCCTGCAGTGCTCTCGCCGTCTCCGGGATTCTGTAGTTCTCAAGATGACTATCTACGTCTTTGATCAGTGTATTGAGCTTGGATAAAAGCCACTTATCCATAACGGATAATTTATCATACTCCAGCTTATATTTTGTCGCATCAAAGTTATCAATATTCGCATACAGCACGAAGAATGCATAGGTATTCCACAAGGTTCCCATGAACTTGCGCTGTCCTTCCACAACTGCCTTTCCATGGAAACGGTTCGGCAGCCACGGCGCGCTGTTCACATAGAAATACCAGCGGATTG
>CANSLW010000158.1 GCA_947647815.1 uncultured Dorea sp.
TTTAATCATTTAACAGATGCCGTAAGGCATCTGTTGTCAAAGAAGTATATCTTTTAAATGTATCACTGCCGATTCAGGTAATTATCACGAATATAAAGAATACGCAGAGGAATTCTGGTTGATATAATAAATATTAATAGGGTAAGTGTTTCAAAAACAGTTGAATTGTGACTGAATTGTGGCTGAATTGTGATTAAAAAGATGTCGCAATATCTTCGGTTATATGTTAAAATTAAAATGGTTGATCAATAGCAAGGGAGAAGGAGAAGAGATTCTCTTTATTTTCTTGCTATTTTTTTTGTAAAATTAATGTGAGGAGTGTTTATCTGTATGATATATGTATCGACTGCAAAGATTGATAATATTTTGGAGAAATATAATAAACCTGGAGTAGAGATTTCTGTTGATCAGATGGAGGTGAAATTTCTTGGTGTTAATTCTAAGATTAACATTGCAAAAAGACAGAATAATTTAGATAAAGTAATAAAGATCTTAAAAAAAGAAAAATTATATTATGATGTATTTGAACATTTTAGGATTGGATGCTATTACAAGATAAGAGGACAGATGAAATATAAAGATTATGTGCAGGGTATGCTGCGGGAAGATAACGAAAAATTGAGAAATAAGGATTCAATATTTCTTTCTGATGAAAAATTATTATTTGATATAAGTTTGAGTGAAGATTATTGCCTAAATAAAATTGAAATCGAATGTAACGTACAAAATGTAAAATGTTTTTCCGACGGAGATTATGGAGAAACTAAAATATTCAGATCAAATACTTCAGATCCGGGAATACTTAGCAAGTCTCTCAATGTTGAAAGTGTGATTGAACTTCGGCAGATCAAACAAGGGAGCAAGAGCGCGCAAGGGAGTCCGCTATATATTAAGCTGCTAAGAGGTTGATAATGAATAGGGGGCATGAATTATTACCTGGTATAAAACTGAATAAAGGAAAATATGTTGTGAAATCTCTAATTCGAAGCGGCACTATGAGTAATGTTTATCTCATAGAAGATGTTCCGGCGTTAAATAGAAAAATGATAGTTAAAGAGATATTCTATGAGTCGTGGGAATATGAAAAAGAGACTGTTTTGAAGATAGGAAGATATTATCCGGAAATTAATTGGTATATTGATGATTTTATGGAAAATGGAATCCCATATTTTGTCATGCAGTATGTCGAAGGGAAGACTTTAGAGGATTATTTTGGAAATGATGAAAAAAATGAACGGAAGAGATTCGAGCAGATAGTAGATATCAGTATCTTCCTGGTTGGTTTTGTCTGTAAATTACACAGATGTCATATCATACATGGGGACATCAGCCCAGATAATATTATCATTACAGAAAATAGAGAGGTTTATCTAATTGATTATGGAAATAGCCTTGTGACAGAGGGTGTGTGCTGTTCTTATAAAGAAGGATATTCTGCGCCTGAACTAAAGGGTAATACGGACAGAGGTATTGACTGTCGGTGTGATATCTATTCCATAGGCGCAACTATGCGCTATATGGTAAAGAAACCTGTGGAAAGCAGCATGGCGGGAAAGATATATGAGAAGGATTATCATAGAATATTCCGGAAATGTTTAAAGAGTAAGCCGGAAGAACGTTATCACTCGGTCAGATGTTTGTATTATAGACTTATTTTGTGTAAATACAGATTGTATATATCGATAGTACTAATGGTATTGCTGGCTTTTTTTAGTGTTATGACCGCATTCAGGGGAACAGAAGACGATTATTCTCCAACGGATAGTAATGCTGTTAAGTCTGAAAATAGGCTCTATTATGTTATTAACGATTCAGAAGTCACGATTACGGGAAGTAATGCTTCTGATACTGAGATTACAATACCTTCTGAAATCGAAGGATATAAAGTTAAGTCTATAAAAGGAATTGATAAGAATGTTACGAAAGTGACAATCTCTGAGGGAATTGAGAGGATTGAAGAGTATGCTTTTGAGAATTGTCAATATCTTAAAGAGATATCTATACCAGCCAGTGTAAGCTATATTGATGAGTATGCATTTATTAATTGCGGACAATTACAAAAAGTCAATATATCGCCCCAAAATCAATACTATATTATAGATGATAAGCAATTAGTTGATAAAAGAGATGGCAATATCATGATGGAAATAGAACCATGATACGCTCTGGAAATATTGCCAGTAAAAGGAAGTGTGAATGTTGGAATGTAATGGGTGTGTTTATAAGAACTGTCAGGAAATGCAAGCGTTCTGCAGTATAGAGGGGAGAGAACCAGACCGGGAGATTTTGCCGGAGTGCTTCTGCCTTGAAGAAAGATATATATTGAAATATATGAAGAGAGGCGGGTATTCTAATATTTACTATGCCTTTGACCTGAAACGAAAGGAGCTGGTTCTGGTCAAAGAATTTTATATAGATGAACTATATATAGGAAGAGACGAAAATGGTTTTCTAATCCCTGATGAAGCCGAAAAGGATAGATTAGATAAAAAATTGAACTTGTTTATCAAAGAGACGAAAAAGATGAATCAGCTCAGAAAAGTTCAATCTATTCCTAAAATGTTTGATTACATATGTAAGAATGGAAATGCATTTATTGTTATGGAATATATTAAGGGAACGAATATTTATAATATGACAGCTGAAACATCTCATGATATATTAAAGAAATTTAAGCCTTTAGTAAAAGATTTGATAATCATGCACAACAATAATATCATACATAGGGATATATATTTTCACAATATAATTTATCAGGATGGAAAAATGAGATTGGTTGATCTCGGAATTGCAAAACGGATTCATCATGATAATTTGAGTATTAATGATAGTGACCCGATATTAACTGAACTGCTGGAAACTAAAATGGTTTCGCCGGGTAAACCAGTTGAACATAGAAATCATAGCTATCAGGATTCCAGAACAGATATATATTCTCTTGCTAAGGTTATACTGGATGTATACGAATTCAAAGAGATTGCTGTTCCGGGAAAAGTAAAAAAAGTGCTCGACAGGTCGATGTCAGATAATATAGAGGAACGATATGATAGTAAACAGTTTTATGATCTGATATATGGCAGGAATGAACGGGTTAAAAAGAGCATGGTGATATTTTTGGCGATATTTTTGGCAATGTTTTTTGCGGCAATTGCATTGTATTGCATAGCTGATAATATGTTATCTGGGGACAGTCGGATTGAAGAGGAAGAAGTTCAAGAGAAAGCACCGTCTGAGGACGTGATGAAAGCCAGAATAGAGGCCAAAAGCGGTTGTCCGGTAGGAGAAGATTATACAGGGTATGCGGATTTTGACGGGGATGGACGAAATGAATTATATACTTTGCTCCCAATAGAAATAGACAGCAGTACCTTGGAAGGAGAAGCAGAGTGGATTAATTATGGTGAAATATGGTTTTGTGATGAAGAGGAAGTAGTAAAAGTTGACGAATTAGGCGCTGATGATATAGCAGAGGGAGGAATTTATACGACTGAGGTAATTCAGGTAGGCGCGGAATATCATTTTGAGGTGAACAAGTATTATGGGTTAGTGGCGTCTGCTAAAGGACCAGGTTATCTTTATGCATGTAGAGACGGTCAGCCACAGAAGATTCATGAAGGCGATTCTTCCGCACCTACAGTCGCTAATGGAGACACCGGGGAAGAGACCTATTTAATAGATTCTAAATATAAATTCTCTACAGACGGAACGGGACGTACATATGATAAGATCTATACATACTATAAAGACGGGGAATATGTTGTGTATAAATCAGAGCTTATGGAATTATCTGATCTATATGAATATGAGAATTTTGAAGAACTTATTCTTGAATGTGCGGAGGATATATATGTTAAAAGATCATTAGGCGCTGCAGACAGTGCAGAAGAGATAACGGAATATACGGAACAAATATCGGGCAGACCTGTAAAAGTCTATGTGTGTGTGAATGATGGAAGTGAAAAGTATATTTCTTTAGTAAATTGTTATCTGAATGAGAGTGGACGGGTTTATCTGAATCTGACATATTGGGAACAAAAAGAGGAATTATTGGAGTCACGTATCTGGGATGAAACAAATCCATATTATCCGGATCCGGTCGAATCATTTGATCTGAATCAAGCATATCCTTCTGAAAGTTATAATTATTATATAACTTTTAAGATTAGAAAGAATTATCTGGAAATAGAAAGTATTAATGAAGGCTATTGGGAAAAACATTACGCAGATGATGATTTTACAGGAGAAGAGTTATTTAATTAGGTTGATATAATTTCGATATGAGATATAATAATGGAGAAGAGTATAAGTCAAAGGAGAACCTATAATGAATGATTCACAAGAGATAAGGGAAAAGGAAATCAGCCTGACAGACTTAATGTTTTATTGTCTGGAGCACTGGAGATGTATTCTCGTCTGTATGATTATTGCAGGTATTTTAGCAGGAGCTTATAAGTATACAGCAACGGTACAGAGCAATCAAATCATTTTTCAGAATGATGAATCCTCAGATTCAAAAGCATCTTCTTCATCAAACGTACCAGCTTCCGTCTCTGATATTACGGACGAAGAAGATAATTCGGACGATTCAGAGGATTTAGACGTATCAGACGTCTATGGACAGTCTGTGGAATCTTATAAGAATGCTATCAGGGAAAGTCAGCGTAATATAGAGATTCAGAAGGAGTATCTGGATAATTCTGCTGTAATGCAGATAGATCCGTACCATGTTGCGACGGGGACGCTGAGTTATTATGTTAATGGCGGGGAGCATCTGGACAGTATCCTTGCTTCTTATCGTGCTTTTATCACAGACGGCAGGATGGCGGAAGCGCTGCATGCGGAGAATAAGGATATTTCCACAGAGGATCTGCGGTATCTGGTTACTTTTAATAACAGTGAAAGGGAAGCTTACAGGCTGGAGGATAATCAGGTGATTCGTCCGGAGGAAATCATTTTCCAGATTCAGATCAGGATGCCGGATAGTAAGCTGTGTTCGTCTTACCTGAAAGCAGCTGAGCAGATTGTCAAAGATTACAGCGCACAATTGAAGAAGGATGTGGCAAAGCATGATTTTAAGATGCTGGCATCATCACAGTCAGAGCAGACGGATACGGATCTGCAGAGTTATCAGACTGCGATAAGGGCGGCGTATGTAGAATCCATCAGAGGCTTGCAGACATTACAGACAGAGCTGGATACGGCTTCCGGCCTGAGTGAAGAAGGGGCAGGAACAACGTCGTCCGGGGAACAGGCTGTGACAGCGAATCCGTTGATTTCGGCAGTGAAATATGCGGTAATTGGAATTGTTCTTGGCGCGTTCCTGGCATGTTTTGGTTTGTCTGTTCTGTATATCATGAGCGGGAGGCTGCAGAATACCAGAGGATTCTCGGGAGAATTCGGGATACCGATGCTTGGGATTGTCAGAGACGGCAATACGAAGAAGAGGTGGTTTGAATGGCTTGATGCTTGGATATTCCGGCTGGAGGAAGGCGCATATGCGAGACTTGGATTTGATGAACAGGTGAAACTGGCTGCGGCGAATGTGCGGACGGCAGCGGGTAAGATAGGGTCTGTCAGCCAGGAAGAGAAAGATACACAGCTAAACAAGGTAGATCCTGATGAAGGCTTGAAGAAAATTATGCTTGCAGGCACGCTGCCAGAGAAAGAAATTGCTTCTTTGTATACGGAATTGAAGGCACAGATGAAGGGGATTGCTTTATCAGAGTATACGCAGATTGTATTCCAGGCGGATGCGCTTAATGAGTTGGCGGACTATGATGGAATCCTGTTCTTAGAGAAGAGACGTGTGTCCGAAGCACGCTTTATCATGAAAGAGAAAAGTCTGGCATTAGACCGGGGAGTGAAGATTCTAGGGACAATTGTGTCAGCTTAAGAATATGATATGATACCAGGGGCCCAGAGTCATGAGGGGCAAAAGGTATTTAGCGGCTCCCTATCTGCCAGAAGAGACAGTGTTCTCTTCTGGCAGATAGGGAGCCGGTGTTTTATGTCTTCTGTATATTCTTTGATTCAGTCTGTATATTTTTTCTTTAATCTGGCTGATAGCGCCATTTACTGATTTATCCCACTTTAATTCTACAACCAATGCCGTGTGATTGCCAGTTCGTTTTGGCAGATACACAACATCTGTTTTAGAAACTTTATCAAAAGCAGGTCTTGATTTCATGATAAAAAGGTGTTAATATATCAAGAGAGTTCACGAAATTAGAAAAGAGGATTTACATGAACGTTCAAGAAATGGATATTATGAACACCTTGAATAGAAAGTATTGTTCTACGCAGAGAGAGATCTCGAAAGTATCGGGGTATTCTCTTGGAAAGGTTAACAGTTCGGTAAGGATATTGCGGGAGGAAGGATATCTTGACCGGGAGTTTCATCTGACAGATAAGGCGAAGAGATTATTCGAAGAGAGAAAACCGAAGCAGGCAGTTATTCTGGCGGCAGGCGCCGGGATGAGGATGGTGCCGATTAATACGGAGCAGCCTAAAGGGTTGTTGGAAGTAGGCGGCGAGGCTCTGATTGAGAGAATGATAAGGCAGCTTCACTCGGCAGGGATTATGGATATCAGGATTGTAGTAGGGTTTATGAAGGAGCGGTATGAATATCTGATTGATGAGTACGATGTGGAATTGGTATACAACAAAGATTATGCAGCGAGGGGGAATTTGTATTCGCTTGCGAAAGCCATAAAATATCTTGACAATGCGTATATCATTCCCTGCGATATCTGGTGCAGAGGCAATCCTTTCCATGCGGATGAGCTTTATCCATGGTATATGGTGAGTACAGGAGAAGATGAAGACAGCACGGTCAAAGTGAACCGAAAGCGTGAGTTAAGGCTTGTGAAAGAAGATGAGACCGGATGCCGTATGATTGGAATCGCTTATGTGTGCGGCCATGCGGCGGAGGCATTGGTGAAGCGTATGGAAGAGATGCTGCCTGATAAGAGTTTTTATCATTCGTTCTGGGAAGAAGCAGCTGTGGAAGGGAATAAGATGACATTGTTTCCCAATGAAGCCTCGCAGGAGGATGTGTTTGAGATTAATACTCTGGAGCAGTTAAGGGACCTGGATGGGAATTCGAACCAGCTGAATTCTACGGCAATTGAGACAATTCTTAAGGCGCTGAACTGTGAAGCAGGGGATATCCATGAGATTGAGGCTCTGAAAAAGGGTATGACGAACCGGTCATTTCGGTTCCGCTATGGAGATAAGCGTTATATTATGAGGATTCCCGGAGAAGGAACAG
>CANSLW010000159.1 GCA_947647815.1 uncultured Dorea sp.
GCGTATGGGCGAGAAAGCTTTTGAGGCATTGCGCTTAGACGTCTATTCACGTGCCGATTTTATCATAGATGATGCAGATGGCCGCTTCTATTGTCTAGAAGTAAATGCGCTGCCTGGAATGACACCTGCAAGTCTTCTTCCGAAGGCTGCAAGGGCCGCCGGACTTGAGTACGGCAATCTGTGCGAACGGATCATCGAAGAATCCTTTAAAGCACGATACTAAATGTCAGGAGGCATAATATGAAGAACCTCACACTAAAGAATATTACGGATGCCTGCAAGGGAATCTATTATGGTGATCCGGGCATCTTTGACCAGGAAGTGGACGGTGTAGTAATCGACAGCCGTAAAGTAAAACCAGGATACCTCTTTGTCGCCATCGACGGCGCCAGAGTTAATGCTCACAAATTCATCCCGGACACTGTAAAAGCAGGCGCCCTGTGCGTAGTATCCCATGAAGACCTGGGTGAAACGGATTTTCCCTATATACTGGTAGAATCTACCGGACAGGCGCTTCTTGACATCGCCAAGCTCTACAGGGATTCTTTTGACATTAAGGTCGTAGGCATCACAGGAAGTGTTGGGAAGACAAGTACGAAGGAAATGATTGCCTCTGTAATTGCACAAAAATACAACGTGCATAAGACGCTTGGGAATTTTAATAACGAATGGGGCCTTCCTATTACTATCTTTGAGATGAATGAGACTCACCAGGCGGCAGTCCTCGAGATGGGCGTCAATCATTTTGGCGAGATGCGCCGTCTCTCATCTGTTGCCAGTCCGGATATCTGTGTTATTACCAACATCGGTGTGGCACATCTGGAATTCTTCAAGACCAGAGAAGGCATTTACCGTGAAAAGATACAGATGATACAAGATATGAAGAGCAACGGAACAATCATCCTGAACGGAGATGACGACCTTCTATCCCAGACCGCCCCGATTAAGGGTGTTACCCCCCTTTTCTTCGGCATTAATGAACAGAATCAGTTCTATGCCGATAATATCCAGGCGCTTGGACTACGAGGCACTTCATGCACAATCCACCTGCCGGATGATACTTCTTTCGACTGTACCGTTCCGCTGCCGGGAATTCACATGGTCTCTAATGCTCTTGCAGGCGCCGCTGTCGGTTATACACTTGGTCTGACCTCAGAAGAAATCCGTGCCGGAATCGAAGGCCTTCCTTCCATGCCCGGACGTAATAATATTATTAAGACAGACCATCTTATTATTCTGGATGACTGTTATAATGCCAACCCTGTTTCCATGAAAGCATCTATTGATGTACTGGACATGGCAATCGGACGTAAGGTTGCAATACTAGGTTATATGGGAGAACTGGGGAGCAATGAACAGGAACTTCACTTTGAAGTCGGTGAATATGCTGCTAAACACGGGGTTGACCTGGTATGCGGCATCGGTCCCCTTTCCGAAGCTCTTGTTAAAGGTGCAACACAGAGTTCTTCCTCTGTCCAGGGCATCTGGTTTAAAACGAACACAGAATTTCTTAATGCAATGAAGGACTTGTTACATGATGGCGATAACGTTCTGGTCAAAGCATCACATAGTATGAATTTTCCAGAAATTGTAGATGCTTTGAGCACATTTTAACATAACAGAGGGAATCATATGAATTATCAGATGCTTGTGCTGGATTTGGACGGCACACTTACAAACTCTAAAAAAGAGATCTCCGATTCTACACGGAATGCATTAATTGAACTGCAAAGAAACGGGAAAAAAGTTGTTCTTGCAAGCGGACGTCCAACCAGAGGAGTCTTCCCACTTGCAGAACAGCTTTGCCTGAACGAATTCGGAAGTTATATACTTTCCTTTAATGGCGGGCGAATCACCGATTGCAGAAACCAGCAGATTATCTACGAAAAGACTTTACCACCAGATGTTGCTGAACCACTTTTCTATATTACCAGAAAATATTCCGGAGTAGATATCCTGACTTATACACCTGATACTCTTATCTCTGGACTGCATGTGAATCAATACAGTGAATTGGAATCTAATATCAACCATATGCCGATTGTTCAGGTGGAGGATTTCCCGTCTCATATACCCGAGACATTGAACAAGATTCTGATTACTGGTTCGCCTGAGATTATAAGCTGTTTAAAAGAGGAAGTAACTGAGCATTTTCACTCCTACCTCTCTGTCTATTGCTCTGATCCCTTCTTTCTAGAGATTATGCCAAGAGGAATCGACAAAGCTCATTCTCTTCTTCGCCTGCTGAGCGGAATCGGCATGACTACCGATGAGATGATCTGTTGTGGAGACGGTTACAACGACCTGACGATGATAGAGACCGCCGGGCTTGGCGTTGCCATGGCAAATGCACAGCCTGCAGTCCTCGAGATGGCTGATTACATCACAAAATCAAATGACGAAGACGGCGTGTTGCACGTAATCAATAAATTTATGAGGTAAGGCAGTACAATAATGTACTGCCTTACCTCATATGACACCAGCATCAAAAAGGCACCAAACGTCCAGTGCTGACACTCTCTACTCCATCGCCGTCAAACTCCGGTATAAAGCTCTCCGAAGCAACGTCTCCCTCCTGGATAAATCCACACTCTACCCCAAGCTCCAGCGCATAATCCACTACTTTCTCATACTCGCGCTTCGTAACCTTGCGCCCCAGCAGAGGATGTTCCTTCATCTGCGGCATAGGCGTATACTGATTCATAATGCTGATTAAGATACGGTTCCCGTAAGTCTCATACAGGTACTGAATCACTCCCTTTGAATTCTTCACATGTCCCGGAAGCACGAGATGCCGTACAATTACACCTCTTTGCATCAGTCCGGTCTTTTCGTCTATCTTGAAGTCTCCTGTCTGGTAAACCATCTCCTCCAACGCCTGTTTTGCATACACAGGATAGTCCGGTGCATTAGAGAATTCTTTGGCAATCCGGGTATCCGCATATTTGAAATCCGGCAGATAGATATCCACATATCCCCTTAGCATCCGCAATGTTTCCGTCTTCTCATAACCGCTCGTATTATATACAACAGGAATCTTAAGCCCTTCCTCTTTTGCTCTCTTAAGCGCTTCTATAATCTGCGGAACATAATGTGTCGGCGTCACCAGGTTAATATTATGAGCGCCCTGACCTTGAAGTTCCAGGAAGATCTCCGCCAGTCTTTCTATTGTAATCGCCTTTCCAATCTTTGCCCTTGCTATATGATAATTCTGACAGAAGATACAGCCCATATTACATCCTGAGAAGAATACTGTGCCCGAACCATTCGTCCCGGAGATACAGGTCTCTTCCCACATGTGCAGAGCCGCCCTTGCAGCCGCAGGCTCCGCCGTCTCCCCGCAATAACCGGTACGTCCTTTAATCCGGTCGGCATGGCACTCCCTCGGGCATAAAACACAATCTGACATGTATGTATAAATATCTTCATATTGCACCGGTGCAGTCTTCATATATTTCTTTCCTTCTGATCATTGGGTTTCGTCCAGTAAAACGTAGTTAATCTTCACATCACTTCCATATATTGCCTGAAAATATAACTTAAGCATATACTCTATCTGTTTTTTTAATTCTTCGTTCTCACGGTCCTTCTCGGCCCTGCTTCTACAAAAAAGATCCCTCATCAACATTTTGATGGCAGGAAAAACCGGACAGCACATCCAAAGATGCATCTGTCCGTTATCTAAGACTACTCTTTAATTTTATCGATTTCTGTCAGATTAATACCAAAAGTATTTAAAATAACTTTTAGCTCTATATAGCGGTCTTTCATAAGCTTGTAGCTGACTGAGTCTTTTTCAGTAGATGCAATCATATAGGTCTGCAATCTGGAAAATTCTTCAATGTTTTTTTGTATCATCTCTTTTTCAGTCATCCTTTTTCACCTCCTATTATGAGAAGTGCCTGTTTATATGGTATTTTCATTATATCAACCGGTACTTGCGGTGTAAAGCCTTTTAGCTCCTTTTTTCATGAATTTAATCCTTATACCGTTTCACGGCAGGCAGTATATGCATATACATGTTCTACAAGACCGTCTACATAATCACCCAGGCCATATACGATATGACTCATCACATATTGCCCGCCATTCACGAATGTTTCTATCAGATTCGCATCCACGAATATATCTAACTCACATCTGTCTCCTGTCTTCGGCGTTCTCGATATCACCGGTCCTTCCTCATCTCCGGTATATACCCGGCTCCGGTCTGCCTTAAGCGTACCGTCCTCTACCCACAAAAAGTATCCTCCAATATCCAGCCGCTGACCTTCTTCCAGCGTAGTCTTTAAGCGGTACGGCATCTTCCCGCCAGCTTTCCTGAATTCTGAGACATTCCCAAAGAACTCCCTGGTAAAACATCTGTCTGCCTCAGGATGTACCCGGAAGAAGATATGTCCGTCTTCCACCTCTACCACCCGCGGCAGGCACATGATCCCATTCCATGGCTTCTCCCCGGGTTCTTCCACTGCTTTGGGCATCCGCATCCACGCAATCATAACTCTTCTTCCATCCCGGTCTATATTCGTCTGCGGAGCATACAGATCCATACCGTAATCAACCAGGCACATCTCCTCTGCAAGCCTCATCGTACAGGAAGACGCATCATAATCCACCAGTCCGCACTTGGCATGATGTGGATATTGGATACCGCCTCCTTCCACATACATCGGTGAACCGACGAATACATGCCTGCCGTCAATCGCAAAGAGATCCGGACATTCCAGAATCCTTCCGAACTGCTCACTGCGGCACTGGTTTACATATTCCCATTCTGTCCCATCATGACTTCGAAAGAACAGCACACGTCCCGTCTGCTCCTCATAGGTGCTTCCAAGCACCATGTAATAATATTCTCCGTCCTTCCACACCTTCGGATCTCTCGTATGCGTCGCATCCCCGTTCTCTCTGTCCCTGATTACCGGAATTATCTTTCTCTTATCCTTCCAGTTATCAAAATGATACCCATCCTCTGACATAATCATCGCCTGACTGGTCTCAAAATGATTCTCGCATGCTACATGTATATTCTCATCATCCACCTCCAGATACCGGACTGCAGAATAATAAAGATATAATCTCCCGTCTTTTTCAACAGCACTTCCCGAGAATACCCCATTCTGATCATATGCCTTCGTCGGAAATAGCGCAATCCCCAGATGCTCCCAGTGAACCAGGTCATCACTCACTGCATGTCCCCAATGCATAGTGCCCCATACCGGTGCATAAGGAAAATACTGATAGAACAGATGATATCTTCCCTTATAATAAATAAATCCATTCGGGTCATTAATCCAATTTCCCGGCGCCCTTAAATGCAAAATATCTTTTCTCATACTAACATATTCCTTCCCAAAAACTTATTCATACAATCATTATACTCCCTTCTCACACTGTCCACAAACGATTCTTTCCTCTACAAAACCTCCCGCAGGAATACAAAAAGAGGGCATATCCCGCCCCCTTTTTGTATCTCTGTATAAACTTATTTTACCGCTCCGGCTACAACACCACCGATAATCTGTTTCTGAAGCGCCACATACAATACCAGGATCGGCACTACGCACAGCAGCAGACCTGCCATAATCGTACCATAATCCGCAGAATAGGTTCCATAGAAACTATAGGTTGAAAGCGGCAGCGTCAGAAGCTTCTTATCCGACAGTACAAGCGACGGAAGAAGGAAGTCATTCCAGAATGACATCGAATTCAAAATCACCATTGTTGATATAATCGGTTTCAGCAGCGGCAATACAATCTTGAAAAAGGTTTGAGAGTGTGTGCAGCCGTCTATGTAAGCTGCTTCTTCCAGAGCCATCGGAACATTTCCCTTAATGAAACCGTGGAACATGAATACCGACATCGCCATAGAAAACCCTGTATGCATAAAAATCAGCGTAGTCCTGTGGTTCAATATGTCTAAAGTACCGCCATAGATGCTGACCAGCGGAATCATGATTGCCTGGAATGGAATAATCATGGAGGCAACCATCAGGGCAAACGTAAGCTTGGAGATACCGTTATTGTGACGCACTATATAGTATGCAAGCATCGCTGCCAGTATGGTCACCAGCACCGTTGCCGAAACCGTAACGATTAAGGAGTTCTTAAAAGCATTCAGGAAATCCATCTGCGTGAACGCTTTTACAAAATTATCAAAGGACAGGCCCTTAATGGTGTATAACCAGGAAAACGGGCTCTTAATAATATCTCTTTTCTGTTTTAGAGAGTTAATCACTACCATGATAAACGGGAACATATATGCTATGAAGATAATGACCAGCCCCGCTATTGCCAGAAAGTTGGCTGCTTTTCTTTTATTTCCACCGATTGTCGTCTGTTTCATTACGCCTCAACCTCCTGTCTCTTCGTCAGATATACCTGCAGGCAGCTGATACCCGCAACGATAATGAATAAGATAAATGCTTCTGCCTGGCCTACGCCAAACTGTCTGGAGGTAAATGCCTTCTCATACACATGCATCGCCGCCATCTCTGTCGTTCCATACGGCGCGCCTGCTGTCAATGACAGGTTCACATCGTATACCATGAAGGCGCGTGACAGCGTCAGGAACAGACAGATTGTTACAGAAGACATCATAAGAGGCATGATGATGTTCTTAAGTTTCACCCAGCCGGAAGCTCCGTCGATACTGGCCGCTTCCATAACGTCTTCGCTCAGCCCCATGAAGCCTGCCACATAGATCAGGATCATATAACCGGATAACTGCCATACAGATACCAGTACCAGCGCCGCAAATGCCTTCGTCGGATCTGACAGCCACGATACTTCGAACAGGCTCCATCCTGTAGACTCTCCGATATTAACAAATACTCTTGAGAATACGAACTGCCAGATATATCCAAGTACGATACCTCCGATCAGATTCGGTGTAAAGAATCCTGCGCGGAAGAAATTCTGTCCCTTAATCCCACGTGTCAGCAAGTATGCGATTGCAAATGCAAGGACATTTACCAATACAACTACCAGGATTACATATTTGAATGTCAGTAACAATGATGTCCAGAACTGCCCGTCCTTTACAACGCCGGCAAAATTCTTAAGACCGATAAAGTTCTTCTCCTTCGATACTCCGTTCCAGTCTGTCAGCGTCAGATAAATACCATAGATAAATGGAACTATGACTACCGCAAAGAAACAGAACATTCCCGGAAGCGCAAACATACAGAAATCTTTTCCGTTATTTTTTGATCTCATGTCTTATCCCTCTT
>CANSLW010000160.1 GCA_947647815.1 uncultured Dorea sp.
GATTGAACTTCTTATTTTTATTTTTCTTGTTCTTTTTATTGAACTTATGATTGTATTTACATGGGATCAGCTTTTGAAGAGACACATTACAGAATCTCTGCGCGTCCTTTACAAACGATTCTGTCAGCCAGAAGAGATGACGGCTGAACGGATGGAGGCAATGAGGGATATCTGTTATTCCTATACAATCTCAACTAAAGTTTCGAATATGAAGTGTGTCCTGGTTATTGAGAAAGACGGTGAGATCAGACAGAGAGTTCCTTATGACGGAGAGGAAGGAACTGTAATCCGTCTGTATGATAAAGAGTCCAGGGTTGTGTGGGAATCTGTAGATGGGCGTCATTATACGGATTCTATTGTATATGAGACCAGACGGCTCTTTTATGAGCCGCGTTTTATAGAGTTGTGTCGTAAATATGCGGCAACAACCGGGGTATGGGAACAGGAAAATGAAAAAGAGAGTCCTACATTTGAGGGATTGAAGGAAAAGGGAATTAATGCATATGATGAGAAGGAAGTATTCCGTCTGTGCAGCAGACAGATTCGTGAGGATAATTACGAAGAGGAAGAATTCATAAGTTATCTGAGTTTTGAATTGTTCAAGCGTCAACAGTATGATAAAGTAACTCTGATGTATCTTGCTAATTACTATGTCGGTCCGACAAGGAATATGAAAGCCTTGTGGAAGGTGCTTAAGGAATACGAGATACCATCTTATAAGATAGGTGAGCGTATTATAACGCAGATGCTGTTCTCTGAAAATCTGTTTCAAGAGGAACAGATTTTTGAAGATTATTATATGTCAGACAATGTATATTTTCGTTTGAAACAGGCTTATCTTGCTTATGTGTCGAGAGAGTATGTGGTACATGGAAGAGATTTGAAGCCGGGTGTATTCGATATTATCGCTGCCGAATGTGATGAGAAAGAGGATCTTTCGGATATCTGCAAGATTGCACTATTAAAATACTATTCGAACCATGATTATACGGCGGCTCTTGAAGTAGTACTCCATCAGGTATTAAGGGAGATGTGTGAGAAGCAGATTGTTTTTCCGTATTATCTGAAATATAAAGAAGAGTGGCTGAGGGAATTGCAGCTCTATGACAAGGTAATGGTCTCTTATCAGGCAAGACCGGGAAGCAGGGTTACACTCTACTATAAGATGAAGCATGGCATGCGCGATGAATTGGGATATCAGAGTGAGGTTATGATGCCTGTGTATGAGAATCTGTACGTAAGGCAGTTCGTATTGTATAGCGATGAATCGATTAATTATTATTTTATCGAGACGAAGGGCAAAGAGGATATTGTAACAGAAAAGGATATCCTGAGGAACGAAAGAGAGCTTGCAGAATCAGGCAAGTATGGAAGGCTGAATAGTATGACGGGCATGGCCCCAGTAACACGCCGTAAAGCGATGATGGATTATAAAGAAGAAGAGATTATGGCGAAGAAGCTGTTTAAGGTATACTAGTGGATTTCTATGTCAGTATACAGAATGAGAGGAGGGGATGGTAATGAAGAACGACAGGATTCTGGGGTATGATCTGAATGAAAAGTATTGTCAGATCAGTTATTATGACGAGACTAAAGAAGAACCAGAAACACTGGAAACTGAAGCGGACAATTATCAGATTCCCCTGATATTAGGATATTATAAAGAAAAATGGGTTTATGGGAAGGAAGCAAAGAGGCTTGCGGCGATACAAGAAGGGATTACGATAACAGATCTTTTTGAGAAGGCGGTCCGGCAGGAGAAGGTGATGGTTGGATCGAGGAGACGGGATGGTGTTTGGCTGCTTGCCAAATTTATTAAACTGACTCTTGCAGAGTTTGATGAGATAAGTTTTATTACATTTTCCGTGCCCTATACCAATATTGATATGTCAAAGATGTTAAAAGGGATCGGACATTATATCGGTATACCGAAAGAGAGAGTCTGCGTACAGGATTATAAGGAGAGTTTCTGCCAGTATATGTTCTATCAGCCCAAGGAATTGTGGCAGTATGAATCGGCTCTGTTCTACTGTGATGCGCAGGAAATACGCGCCTATATGTTAAGGAGGCTGAATGCGATCGGGGTGAAGGAGCGGGAGTTGTTCGTGACTGTAGAAGAAGTGGCGAATGCACGTATGAAAGAGTTGGCCGCAATCTATCCGATTCTGAATAAGGCTCAGGCGAAGGATGCAGACGGCAGGTTTAAGACATTTATCCAAAGTGTTTTTGAAAAAAAGGTGGTTTCCTCGGTATATTTGACCGGCGAGGCTTTTGAGAAAAACTGGTATCCGGATTCATTGAAGGTGCTGTGTAACGGAAGAAGGGCGTTTGTTGGTAATAATCTCTACAGCAGAGGCGCCTGTTATACATCTATGAGAAAATGTGATGAGTATCAGGATAGTCCCGTCTATCTGGATGAGACGAAGATGACAGAGCAGATCTGCCTGCGTATGCGTGTCAATGGGCAGGAAGGATGGTATCCGATTGTCTCATGGGGAACGCACTGGTATGAAGCTGACGGACAGTGGGAAGTAATCCTGGAAGATACTTCGGATATTGAGATTCATGTGGAGACACTGGCAGGAGAGGAGCTTCAAGTGGAGACAGTATCACTAGAAGGGCTTCCAGACAGGAGAGATTATTCCCTGAGGATTCAGATAGAAGTGTTATTTATGGACGAGCGTACCTGCAGATTGTCATTTAAAGATGTGGGATTTGGTGAATTCTTCCCGGCTACGGGATTTCAGGTGGAGAAGATGATACATTTAGGAGGCAGCAATGGGCAGTTTAATTCTATGTCATAGAAAAAGAGCGAGACAGCCTTACGTGATAGCAAGGATTCATATGAGGGTCTATACGATAGAGGAATTATGCTATTATATATGCAACAACCTTTACCTGATTGATTATACACTGGTGAACAGACAACTCTGTAATTGGATTGATAAAGAACTGGAACTGACAGAACTTGCCAGGCAGCTTAGGGAAGAATTACGTCAGAATTGTACGATGGAACAGTTTGTGCTGACAATCCTCAGAGAATCTACGATATATGCTACTGCAGATATCAATAAGATTCAGGGAATCCTGGAGCATCTGCAGAATCTGCGGGATGTGGAACGCATGAAATACAAAGCGGACAGTTTGCAGAAGAGTGGAGAATATGAGACTGCAATTCTGGTATATCAGTCCATTATTAACCGTGAATGGGATAATTCTGTAAGTAAATTATTCTATGGGAAGGTATATGCCAGTCTTGGCGCGGCGTACGGCCGCTGCTTTCTATATGAGGAAGCGGCGAAAGTCTATCTGGAGGCTTACCGCATCTGTGGGGATATGGAGCTTTTGAGAACGTATCTGTATTGCTGTTACCGGGCGCTGCCAGAGGACCAGTATGTGAAGATGTTATCAGGAAATTCGGTATTTCTGAATATGGATTCTGCTATGAAAGAAGAGATACGGGAGATTCAGAGGGGAATTGACGTAGACATACCGGAAGAGCAATTTGAACAATGGAAGAGAGAATACCGCAAGAACAATAAAAGCCGGTTATAAAAAATATTTTCAAATATAAAAGGAGAGTGTTTTGTATGAGTTATGACAGATATAATAGCCCTCTGTCAGAGAGGTATGCGAGCAAAGAGATGCAGTATGTATTTTCACCGGACAAGAAGTTCCGGACGTGGAGGAAATTATGGATTGCGCTTGCTGAGACGGAGAAGGAGTTAGGACTTCCGATTACGGACGAGCAGATTGAGGAGTTAAAAGCACATGCGGATGATATCAACTATGATGTGGCGAAGGAAAGAGAGAAGATAGTACGCCATGATGTAATGTCCCATGTATATGCATATGGACAGCAGTGCCCGAAGGCGAAGGGTATCATCCATCTTGGCGCGACGTCATGCTATGTAGGCGACAATACGGATATTATCATCATGTCAGAAGCGCTTGAGATTGTAAGGGAGAAGCTGGTCAATGTAATCGCAGAGCTGGCGAAGTTTGCTGATGAATATAAGGCTCTTCCTACTCTTGCATTCACACATTTCCAGCCTGCACAGCCGACTACGGTTGGAAAGCGGGCAACACTGTGGATGCAGGAATTTGCAATGGATCTAGAAGATCTGGATTATGTGAAGAGTACGTTGAAGCTGCTTGGATCTAAAGGAACCACTGGTACTCAGGCAAGCTTTTTGGAACTTTTTGAAGGTGACCAGGAGACGATTGATAAGATTGATCCGATAATTGCCAGAAAGATGGGATTTGAGGCATGTTATCCGGTGTCCGGGCAGACCTATTCACGGAAGGTTGATACCAGGGTGCTGAATGTGCTTGCGGGTATCGCGGCGAGCGCCCACAAGTTCTCTAATGATATCCGTCTTCTCCAGCATCTGAAAGAGGTGGAGGAACCATTTGAAAAGACACAGATTGGCTCTTCTGCTATGGCTTATAAGAGGAATCCAATGAGAAGTGAGAGGATTGCCTCACTGTCCAGATACGTAATGATTGATGCGCTGAATCCGGCAGTTACCTCTGCGACACAGTGGTTTGAGCGTACATTGGATGATTCAGCGAATAAACGTCTCAGTGTTCCGGAAGGATTTCTTGCGATTGACGGTATTCTGGATCTGTGCCTGAACGTTGTAGACGGACTGGTGGTATATCCAAAGGTGATTGAGAAGCGTCTGATGTCCGAACTGCCGTTTATGGCGACAGAGAATATCATGATGGATGCGGTGAAAGCTGGCGGAGACCGTCAGGAACTTCATGAGAAGATTCGTGAATTATCGATGGAAGCAGGAAAGAATGTAAAAGAAAAGGGATTGGATAATAATCTGCTAGAGCTGATTGCAGAAGACCCGGCCTTTAATCTGTCTTTGGATGAGCTGAAAAAGACGATGGATCCTGCAAAATATGTAGGGCGCGCTCCGGTTCAGGTGGAATCATACTTGCGGGAAGTGATTCAGCCGCTGCTTGAGAAGAATCAGGCTGTACTTGGTATGAAAGCGGAGATTCATGTTTAAAAGAAGGCAAAAGAGATTGCGGATGATGAATGTATCATCCGCAATCATTGGATAATCATATGTTTCGGTTAAACGTCCATCAGGATAAACACACTGGCTGTTCGAATGTCTATCTAATGTTTATCTATCTGTAAGGGCGGAGAATTCATTTCGTTCATTCATAAGATATACCCAGATATCATTTCACAGATAAATACGACTGCGCAACATAACGTAGCAATTCCTACCATGTTCATGCCGCGCCATGCAGCGGCGATTCCTGTGATAAAAGCAAGAATCCCTGCAAGTGGTATCTGAGGCGCGGTCAGGATAGCCGGGAATGTCATGACAGCCAGTGTCACATAGGGCACATAGTATAAAAATGAGCGTATGAACTGGTTCTTGATTTTTCCGCGGATCAATGTCAGAGGAAGCACGCGGATTAAAAAGGAGACGGCTGCGGCCGTCAATATATAGATGTATATATTATGCGTCATGTTCTGTTACCTCCGAGGATATTTCTGATGGCGTAGTGTCTTCGGAATCTTCTTTGACCGGAAACAGGAATGCGGCGATTCCTGATATAACGATGGTCAGAAGACTGATTTTCAGGCTGTCTGACAGGGCGGCGAGATGAGGAATCTTTGATACGATAAAGCTGACCAGAAAACTTGTGATTACTACACCGCCGACAATCTTATCCGTCCGGGCGGCAGGAGTGATGACTGCCAGGAACATACCGTAAAGCGCTACGCTTAAGGCGCTGACGGCTGATGTGGGAAGGACATTGCCTGCGATGATGCCTATGGCAGTACCGGCGGCCCAGGCTGGAAGCGCAATCGCCATAGCGCCGTAATTATAAAAGGGATTCAGGATACCCACGCGGGCAATGCTGATTCCAAAGATCTCATCTGTGATTCCGAATCCAACAAAAAGCCGATGGAAAAGAGAGGTATCCGACGAGAATTTCTGACTAAGAGCACAGCTCATCAGCAGATATCGTATATTAGTGACGAAAATGACAAAAGCCATCTCGAGATAAGGAGCATTTGCCATGATTACGGTAAATTCGGCATATTCCCCTGCGGAGGCATGGTTCAATATACTGGATATGAAACCCTGGAACGGGTTTAATCCGGCTTTTCGCGCAACAATACCCAGAGAAAATGCAACTGCAAAATATCCAAGCGCTATAGGGAATCCATCACGGATTCCATTTTTTAATGCATTTCTATTGCGATTCATCTGTTGTTCTCCTTTATATCAGTAAATCTGTTGTAAATTCTGCATACTCTGGTATAGCCTGTCTGATGTTACAAATTCCACGTATTCTAGTATAACTTGTCTGATGCTGAGATTCAAGTATATTAAATATGTATTTTGCGGCCTCATAAAAAGCATGTGAATAGTATCATTTGTAGAAACAAATTAATAAATATAATCATAATATATTGAATAATTTGGACTTTAATGGTATGATAAATGAAATGAATAATAGTATTCATTATATCTATAGGAAAGGGGGATTATGTTGTGGAAGCATTAAACAACATAGTAGTAACAATCCAGGGTTATCTTGCTGATTACATACTGGTCATCGCACTTCTTTTTGGGGGTATCTGGTTTACCGTAAGACTTGGCTTCATCCAGGTAAGAGGCTTTGGCGAATCAATGAGAAGAACTTTTGGCGGACTTTTTAGCAAGAAAGGCGAGGCAGGCGCGGATGGTATGTCTTCATTCCAGGCGCTTGCAACAGCGATTGCCGCACAGGTAGGAACTGGTAATATTGCCGGTGCTGCGACAGCGCTTGCGATTGGCGGGCCAGGAGCAATATTCTGGATGTGGATCGCTGCATTTTTAGGTATGGCAACCATCTATGCAGAGGCGATTATGGCTCAGAAGTATAAGACGGTCGGTGCAGACGGAGAGGTAACAGGAGGTCCTGTATATTATATCCGCGCAGCGTTTACAGGAACTTTTGGTAAGGTTCTGGCAGCAATCTTCGCAGTTCTTATTACTCTGGCGCTTGGATTCATGGGAAATGCAGTTCAGTCTAATTCTATTGCAGCAGCATTTAACACAGCGTTTGGTATTCCGCAGTGGATCATGGGTGTTCTGGTTGCAGTAGTTGCATTGTTTGTATTCATGGGCGGTATGTCACGTATTGCAAAGGTTACAGAGACAATCGTTCCGGTTATGGCAGCAT
>CANSLW010000161.1 GCA_947647815.1 uncultured Dorea sp.
ATCAGGCTCTCAGTCGCCTCGATGTTGTTAAACGGCGGGCTTGATCCGGTTACCGTATCTTCTACACTGGTGCTTCCGTTTAACAACATCGAGGCGACTGAGAGCCTGATTCGGGAGCATAAGGACGATCTGGCTGCAATCATCTTAGAGCCGATCATGATCGATATTGGATTTGTAGAAGCGGATCCGGAATATATTCATTTTCTTCGGAAGATCTGTGATGAACTGGGAATCGTGCTGGTATTTGACGAACTTCTGACAGGATTCCGTATCGGTCTTGGCGGATGTCAGGAGTATTATGGCGTAAAGGCAGACCTTTGTATGTATGGAAAGGCATATGCAAACGGTTATATTACTGCGGCGGTTGCAGGAAAAGCGAAGTATCTCGACTATACGATTCCGGGCAACGGAGTTGGTTTCCTTGGAACCTTTAACGGACATCAGCATTCTCTCTGTGCGGCTGCGGCTACACTGGATATGCTGGATTCCGGAGAAGTGACAAAGACGATCATGTCAAATGCAGATTGTCTGAGAGAAGAATTCAATGCTATGGCGAAGAAGAAAGGGGTTCCGGTACTCCTTCGCGGCAAGGGCGGACATTTCCAGGTGTACTTTGTGGAAAATGAGCCGACGAATTACCGGCAGGCGGCAATCACTGATGCGGCACGATATACCAAATACGTAACCAGTCTTCAGGAGCAGGGAATCTGGTGTTCACAGGCGCCGCTTTCTCACCATGTACTGAGTGTGAAACATGGCCGTGACGTTCTGGATGAGATGCTGACTGCTATGGAGAATGCGGTAGATAAAGCATTTTCTTAGAGAAAATATAGGATGGACAATATGGAAAATTTATTAAACGTAGAACATCTTACAACTGTATTTCGCACCTATGACGGAGAGGTTACTGCGGTAAATGATGTCTCGTTTCATGTGAAGAAGGGAGAGATCCTGGGACTTGTCGGTGAATCCGGGTGTGGAAAGAGTGTAACTTCACTTTCTATTATGGGGCTTCTTCCGAGAAAAAACAGTAAGATCAAATCCGGCTCTATCGTATTTGACGGAAAAGAGCTTACCACACTACACCGGAAGGGATATGATGAGCTTCGCGGGAACTCTCTGGCGATGATTTTTCAGGAGCCTATGACTTCGCTGAATCCGGTGTTCACGATAGAGAATCAGTTGAGAGAGGTTATCCGTAATCATGACAGATCCATAAGTAAACAGGAATGCAGGAAGAGAATCCTGGAGGTGTTGAATAAGGTGGGAATCCCAGGAGCGGAAAACGTTATGAAACAGTATCCGCACCAGCTGTCCGGCGGCATGCGGCAGAGAATCATGATATCCATGGCATTGATCAATCATTCAAAACTACTGATAGCGGATGAGCCGACCACAGCCCTTGACGTAACGATCCAGGCCCAGATCCTTCAGCTTCTGAAGATGCTGGCCAAGGAAGAAGAAATGTCGATCATACTGATCACACATGATCTGAGTGTGGTTGCCGAGGTCTGTGACCGTGTGCAGGTAATGTATTGCGGGCGTTTCGTGGAAGCTGCATCCCGTGAGGAATTCTTCCACAATCCGCAGCACCCTTATTCCAAAGGACTTCTGAAGTGTATACCGGAGATTGGAATGTCTGATTCGGAATTATATCATATACCGGGAAATGTTATGCATCCTGCGGACGATAAGGGTGGATGTTCCTTCGCGCCTCGTTGTTCACAGGCGTCTGAGCATTGCTTTGGGGAAGTGGCGCCGATGAGGGAGATCTCACCCGGACATTTTGTACGGTGCTGGTTGTATGACGATGAGAAGGAGACAAAGACTTCCGAAGGAAAGGAGGAGACCTATGTATCTGCTGGAAACGAAGGACCTGAAAGTCCACTTTCCGATGAAAAATGATAAAAAAGTTGTGATCAAAGCAGTAGATGGTGTTTCTTTTCAGGTGCCGGAAGGAAAGACATTTGGTCTGGTGGGAGAATCAGGCTGCGGAAAATCTACAACTGCCCGTGCAATTATACGTCTCTATCAGCCGACAGGCGGAGATGTCCTGTTTGGCGGAAAGAATATAGCCAATCTAAAGGGCAGAGAACTGAAAGATTACCGTAGAAACGTTCAGATGGTGTTCCAGGATCCGTATGCTTCTTTGAATCCGCGGATGACGGTGAGCCAGACCATCATGGACCCGATGAAGATCTATAAGACCGGAACCAATGAAGAGATGCAGCAGAGAGTATATGAATTGATGGAACTGGCTGGGCTTGATAAGAGATTTGCGAAAAGATTTCCACATGAATTTTCGGGAGGTCAGAGGCAGAGGATCGGGATTGCCAGGGCATTGGCATTGAATCCTAAGCTTGTGATCCTGGATGAACCGGTATCCGCTTTGGATGTTTCCGTGCAGTCGCAGATCTTGAATCTCTTAAAAGAATTGCAGCAGGAATTGAATTTGACTTATCTTTTTATTTCACATAATCTGAGTGTTGTAGATTATATGTGTGAGAATATAGCCGTCATGTATCTGGGGAGGATCGTAGAACAGGCTTCCCGTAAAGAACTGTTTCAGAATCCGAAGCATCCATATACGCAGGCATTGTTGTCGGCAATTCCGTCTATTGATCATCAGCTTACGGGGGAAGAGAAATTCTTAACGGGAGATATCCCGTCACCGGCGGCGCCCCCTTCCGGATGCACCTTCCATACGAGGTGTCCTTATGCGAAAGAAAGATGTAAAAAAGAGGTGCCTCAAAAGACACAGATCAGTGAAACGCACATGGCATTCTGTCATATGTTGAAGGAATAAGATATTGAAAACAGGCAGGCGTTTTATGTGCTTGCCTTTTTCTCGGTTGAAAGGGTGAGAAGATGGAGATAAGAGAGGAATTCCGAAAGGAACTTGACGGATATTATAATCGTATCCATATTAATGACTTCAGCAGTTTTATTAAATCAGATTTTCGAGATGGTCAGTTATTTGATTTGTCTGAAGAAAGAGCAGCGAAGAATATTCGGGAGAGCAGAAGGATGATCGACAAGATTCATTTCTGGATAAGTCAGCCGGATATCACCTGGGAAGAAAAAGTGATATTGGAAATATGCAGGGATTTCTGTGAATACATCATAAGGAACGGCAGGTATTACTGGTATAAATTCAACTTGACGCATAATACGACACCGCTGCCGTATGTTATGAAGAGACTGGAAACTTATCCGATCAATACGCAAGAAGATCTGGAAAGATATGAGATGTTGCTGGGACAGTTCCCTCAGAAATTAGAAGAGATGTTATGGAAGCTGAAAGAACAGGAGGAGCGTGGGATTCTTCTTCCCGATGAGCAGCTGGTGATTGGGATTCGTCTGTTGGAAAGCCTGCAGTGTCCGTCCGATACATATCTGAAGCCCTGGAATCGAAAGAGTATTGACATTTTGATATCTGAAACGTCAAGAATAAGAATTGAAAAGAAGATTACACAGCTGAATAATATGCTGGTTCACATGATTGAGGAAATCAAGAACAATTATAATTCCGGTCACAGGATTATCCTGCCGGGGCTTTGTCATATAAATGGCGGAGAAGAATATTATCGTCAGCAGATTATTACATATACATCTTATCCGCTGGATCCGAAAGAACTGCACAGGCTGGGATTAGAGAATCTTAAGATCACTCAGGAGAAGATGAAGAAGATTATCCATAAGATGGGACTGGACTATAATTTAAAGGAATTCCAGACTTATCTTGAGGAAAATAGGATCTGTTTCGATAGTACGCCCCAGGAGCTTCAGAGACGGTTTGATGCTGTGCAGGGGAATATTGAGCCGAAACTTAATGATTTTTTTATGCGCAGACCCCGGGCGGGATGCAGGTGCCAGGCGCTGCCGAAGAGTAAGGAAGGGACCACGTCATGGGGATATTACTCGGTACCAATCGGCGAGGAGAAAGAGGGAATTTTCTATTATAGTGCGGCAGAGCTTGATAAAAGATCTCAGATTCGTACGGCAGCGATTGTTGCCCATGAATTGCTGCCGGGACATCATTTTCAGACTAATTTGATTGCAGAAGATGAGAGTCTTCCAATTATCTGCCGGGAACATTTTAATACGGCATATGCAGACGGATGGGCGGAATATGCTGCCGACCTTGCAGCAGAGATGGGAATCTATGATCTGTATGATCTGTACGGACGTTATGTATGGGATCTGGTATTGTGCTGCAGGCTGGTGGTAGATACAGGATTAAATGCTATGGGCTGGACGATGGAACAGGCGCGAAGATTCATGAAAGAGAATACGAATCTGACTGATACGGAGATATACATGGAAACACTGCGATACTCCGTAGACATGCCTGCACAGGCTCTGGCATACAAATACGGAAGCCTTAAGATGCATGAATTCAGAGACAGATCACAGCAGATATTAGGAGAAAGATTTGATATAAAAGCTTACCACGAAGAAGTCCTGCGGTATGGTTCAGCGCCCCTCTATATTCTGGAAGAGATTATAAATAATTACAATAAGGATGACAAAAGATTTCAAAGTAGAGTATAATAAATGTTGCGGTAAATTGGAATATTTTGTAAATTAATAGTTGCAAATTAATAAAGGAGGAAAAAGAAAAGGTACAGGTTACTATTTACAGTTATATCTGTATTTCAAAAATCATCATGGAAAATAGTATAGGATCAAAAATCAAAAAATTGCGAAAGGCGCAGAGCCTGACATTAGCCGAATTGAGCGGAAAAGCAGGAATCTCGGCAAGTTTTCTGTCTCAGATTGAAAATGGGAAGCAGGCTCCGACAGTCGTTACTTTAAAGAAGATCGCGGATGCGTTGGGGAGTCCGTTGAAAGATCTTTTTAATCTACAGCAGGAAACTCCTGAGTATATACGGAAATGTGATGATCAGGCTCTCGGTGGACTGCAGAAAATCTATAAACAGATTAATGTATTAAGTGGAAAATTCGATGGAAGGGTCATAGACTGTTTTAATCTGGTGATGGAACCATTTTTTGAACAAGTAGAGGAACATTCGCATGCCGGGGAAGAATTCTACCTTGTATTGAACGGAATTCTGACGGTTGAGATAGAAGGACGTGAATTTGTGGTAAATAAAGACGAATCAATCCATTTCCCGTCTACCCAGGCGCACAGACTTATGAATCATGGTGAAGAAGATCTTCGGCTGCTTGGCGTTTTTACTCCAACATTGCTGTGACGGAATTATAAAAGAAGAAATATCCCCATAAGGAAAATCTTGAGATATTCAGGTAAGCCTTATGGGGATGTTGCATTCTTGTCAGATACGAACAGAGAAAGTACTTCCGCCTCCTTCAGTATCTGAAAGTTTTAAATGTATTCCTTGTATTTCTGCAAGAGTGGCAGCAATAGACAATCCGAGGCCGAAGTGCTCTTTATCATTTCTGGATTTATCATTTCTATAGAATCGGTCAAAGATTAATTCTTTCTCCTCGTCAGAGATTCCAGGTCCGTGATCAATGACGGACACATAGGAGTGCCCGTGGGAATATTCTGCCCGAATTATAATCTTATTTCCATAATATCCTGAATCCGACAGGGAATATGTGATGGCATTATCCAGCAATATGGTAAGGATCTGCTTGCATAGATTCAGATCTGCCGATATAGGCGGGAGTGGCTGCTCAGGAAGCTCTAACAGCAGAGCTCCGCCTTTAGATTGGCAGAGCGGTTCATATAATTCCAGGAGGTTCAGCAGCAGTTCGTCTAATTCAAACAGTTGCTTTCTGACTGCCCATTCTTTCTGGTCGGCGGAAACCAACAGCAGAAGATTCTTAATCAGAGCGCTTCCTCGTCTGCATTCACTTTTGATTACTGTAAGAAGTCTGCCATATTCTGAGGGAGTTGCTGTGATAGCGTCAGCTGTTGCCTGAATCACTGCAAGAGGAGAACGAAGTTCGTGAGATGCAGCGGCGACAAAATCTTGCTGCTTTTGGAAGGTTTCTTCCAATGGTCTTAAGGAATGGCGGACAAATCTTCGGCCGGACAGAAAGAGAAGCAGAATGCCGATGCTGTCAATCAGGATATAGAGTCCTCCGGTTGTTGCAACTTTATGTCGGTTTTTGGTAACATCCTGCAGGAGAAGTAATTTCTTATAACCAGACGTTGTACGGATGATCAGAACATTTCCCAGATAAATGTCATGGTTCTCTCCGGCTATCTGAAAGATGGAGGATTGCAGCAAATTGGAAGAAATAGGGTGTGAATCAAGATAGATGCCCTCTGCTTTTGCTGCATTTTCAACGCACCTAAGAAGAATATCACGGTCAGTACGGGGCTTATAGGAGCCAGGGAAGAAAAACGGCACGTCATTCTCTTCAATATAGATGAGAAGCTGATATTTCTGCTCCATTTGCGTCAAAAGAGAATCTGCAAAAAGGAAATTTGTCTGCAGTTGTGAAGTAAGTGTAAACAGATGTTCCTGAAAGGTGGATTTCTGCAGATTCTTCTGTGAGGAAATGTATAACAGAAACGCAGCGGATAAGATGAGAGTCATGATCAGTCCGGTGCTCAGCGTATAAAGAAATACAAATCGTCTCTGTAGTCTAGGAAACATGTTTCTCCTCCAATCGATAACCTATGCCATGTATGGTAGAAATACATGCCCGGCTTCTTAATGTGTTCAGATGCTTTCGAAGAAAATAGACGTAAGTATCCAGATTCCCGTCTTCTACCGTTCCGTCAGGTCCCCATACCCGGGAATAAATCAGTTCCCTTGCCAATGTTTTTTCGGGATTGCGGAGGAAGAATTCCAGAAGAAGCGCTTTGCGCCTGGAAAGCTGCTGGTCATTCCCCTGGCATGTGAGAATACGGGTATCCGGGTTAAACTGGATATCCAGGAAGGATAAGTTTTGACGATCGGAGAATACCGCCGGCCGCCGGGATAATGCCCGGATACGCGCCAGCAATTCTTCGATCGCATATGGTTTTACAAGATAATCGTCCGCGCCGCAGTCCAGACCGTCGATCCGATCATCTAAAGAGCCGAGCGCTGTCGTCAGGATAACCGGGGTAGGAATATGGTTCTGACGGATGGATCTTAGTATAGACAAACCGTCAATTTCCGGCAGCATGCGATCCAGAAGGATTAAGTCATAGGCGCCGGACAGGGCATAATAGAGAGCCTCGCTTCCGGTATGGCAGCAGTCAGCCGT
>CANSLW010000162.1 GCA_947647815.1 uncultured Dorea sp.
CTAGTTCTTATCACGGAATTCTATTTTCCATAGACACAAGATTTTTTACAGCCTCCTTTTGTTAATCACAGCCATAATATCAATATCACTACTTTTAGTTTCTTCGCCACGGAGATAACTGCCTTGTAATCCTATGTATACCAGTCTTTCACCAAAAGTCTCTTTTAATGTATCTATTAATTCATTAATATATTCATCTATTCTAAGCATTCGGGATCACCTACCTCTTCATTTCCAAGATACTTTGTGTATTCTTTTCCCTCATAAAAATTCATTATGGGGCGGCGAAGTTTTGACGGAAACAATGGTAATCTATTCAATACTGACAAATCCAGCCAATCAAATCCAATTTGGTTAGTATCATTATGAAGTATAGCATTTTGAGCTTGCCCCAAATAATCACATGAAAATACTAAATCAACTCTATGAAAACTCTCACCATGGACTCCCTCTATGACAAAAAGCAAGTCTTTGCATTTAACTTCTATCCCTGCTTCCTCCCTAACCTCCCGCTCAACAGTCTGTGGAAGCATTTCCTCACTGTCTTGTCCGCCTCCGGGTAAAATGTACCATTCCTCTTTTCCGTCATTCAACTTTATTACAAGCAATTTACCATTTTGAATTATAACCGCTTTTGCAGATGTTCGTATTTGCTTTGACATATTTATAATCCTTTCAAAATTATGTTTATAATAAGTTCTCATGTATGTATCTCGTAAAATCACGATTACCATTTGATTGTAGCACTTTTACTTCTCACTTTCCACAAAATATAGAGCACAGCAATCACCCGATTATTTCCTGAGTCAACCATTCCAATGGCAATACAATATTTATGATACCGACTTATATAGATAACCACATAATAAGACATAGCATCCATGTCCCTGCGAAAGTCTGATAGATGCTATGTCTTATACATAGATAATTCAACCTACTGAGGGCATCAGATTCTACATCTAAATACCTTCCTTGAGCAGATTATACACTGAGGGATTTGAGAAATCAAGTCTCCTTTCGATTTCCTTCCAATCCTTCCAATCACCTACAAATATTTTATTGCGTCCTCTGTCTATCCACTGTAAAATAATATCTACCACATAATCTTGCTCCTGTGTCGTCAGTTCTCTACCTTTGGGGATATTGTGCCATTTCTCCAGACATCCCCTGCAGCAGGCAGCGGTTGCATGCTGGGCAACGAACACTGGATGGCCTCTCATCGGCGTATGCTTTCCATCATTCTGCGGTTCTGCCGGAGCCGGCCGTTTTTCTATAAAATCATGTGCATGACGGCGTATGGTATCCATGCCTTTGTCAGCAATATATGCCCTGTCGTTCGCATTTAAGGAAAAACTGCTCCGAAACTTAGAAGATGCCAGCCGTTCAAACAAATCGCTTCCATAGCTGGCTGGTTCCTCGGCAATTCTCATTGGCTGCACACTATTTTTATAAATAATTGTCTTTGTTTTCTTTTCTGGCTGTTCTGCATTTCCCTCACCTATTCGTTGCTTCAGGACATTCGTCTCCACAATCCTTGACTCGGCGCTGTCAGTCATCAGTCGTTTGGCAAGTTTTGTGTTTCTTGCAACAGTCGTTTCATTCTGTATGGCATAGCTGACCGCTTTTTTCTCTCCAATCAGAACCAGAATCTTCTTTGCCCTGGTAACTCCTGTGTACAGCAGGTTCCTCTGAAGCATTACAAAATGACTCATGGTAAAGGGCATCACCACAATCGGATATTCGCTTCCCTGTGCTTTATGGATTGTAGTCGCATAGGCAAGAACCAGTTCCTCCAACTCACTGACATCATAAAGAATTTCCCTGCCTTCATAATCTACCGTCAGCTCCCGTTCTTCCATGTCAACTTTACAAATTGTTCCGATATCACCGTTAAAGACTTCCTTATCGTAATTATTACGGATCTGCATGGCTTTATCATGCAGCCGATACTGCGTTCCACCTCTGCGAAGGAATATTTTTGACAGATTCATTGCCTCCTGCAGCACCTGATTTAAGTTTGCCGCCCCGCAAATTCCTCTCTGCATCGGTGTCAGCACCTGGATATCCTGAAAAGCATCCACATGGTAATAGCGGGGCAGATTCTCCGTACAGAACCGCACCAGCGTGTCCACCACTTCCTCATTACTCTCTTTCCCGGAAAAAAAGAAGTCAGACTCCTTTCCGCCACACATATCAATAGGTTCTCCCTTATTAATCCGGTGGGCATTCATAATAATCTTACTGCCCTGTGCCTGTCTGAAGATTCTGTTAAGCCTCACGACCGAAATACGCTCCGAGGCAATAATATCTTTCAAGACATTTCCAGCCCCTACGCTTGGAAGCTGGTCGGTGTTGCCAACCATAATCAATGTCATATGTTCCGGAACTGCCTTCAGGAGATTGTACATAAACATCACATCAATCATGGAACACTCATCCAGTATTAAGACATCCCCCTCCAGAGGACTATCCTCATTCTTCTGATAGCCTTCCGGCGGTTTATATTCCAGCAGCCGGTGAATTGTTTTCGCTTCCATTCCGGTTGTTTCGGACATCCGTTTCGCTGCTCTCCCAGTAGGCGCCGCCAGTATGATCCGACACCCAGCCTTCCGGTAGGCAGAAATAATTCCCATCGTCGTAGTCGTCTTCCCGGCCCGCCGGTCAGGACCATCACCTTCGATGATATCGCTGTACGGATAGCTTCCAGCTGAATCTCATCGTATGTAATACCAGACTGCTTCTGCACCTGTGATAGGACTTCCTGTACATCCATCATCACCTTACGTTCAGAAAGCAACAGTTTGATCAATCTCTTGGCGCACCCGGTCTCAGAAAAGAAAAACGGCGGCAGATAAATGGCTTCCTCATCCCTGATCACATCCTCTGTGCGAAGCATTTCATCCAATGTAATCTCAAGCTCCGGTGTTTCCAAATCTTTGTGGCATGGGTGGTATTGACCTCGTGGTTCTGAAGAAAGAGCATGATATTCTTGATTTCCTTCTGTTCCAGCCAACTCTTCTTAATCCGCTCCACACGGATTTTCCCGATCCCTTCCACTGTAATGAGTTCATCCGGCGTTTCTTCAATCACGTCTAACGTATCTTTTCCGAACTTCTGGACAATTCGTTTTGCAAACTTTGGTCCGACACCTTTAATCAGGCCGGAACCCAAATATTTCTCAATTCCATAGACTGTCGCAGGGAGTGTCTCTTCAAACTTCTCCATAGAAAACTGCCTGCCGTATCTGGCATCCATCTTCCAGAAACCTTCCAGAGATAAAACGGAGCCAACATGTGTATCTGGCATGGTTCCCACAACAGTGACCAGATCATTATAATTTTTAGCCGCTACCTTTAATACGGTATAACCATTCTCCGGATTTGTATAAGTAATCCGTTCAACCACGCATCGTAAGTGTTCCATACTACTCTCCCTCAATTTAGACTGGTGCTTTTATAGAAAAGACATTTAGCCCTGATTTATTTCTGCTTCATAAATTGCATGGCCATAAGCACGGCGCGTATCTGCATCAAACAGCACGAAACGTACAATATCCATATCATCCGGATACTGGATGCAGAACTCTTTCACCATTTTCACGGCTATCGTTGCCGCTTTGTCTACGGGATAACTGTAAATACCTGTGGATATGGACGGAAATGCAATCGTGCGGATACCATTCTTTACAGCTACATTCGAGGAATTCCGATAAGCATCTGCCAGTAATTCCGGCTCACCCCGATTTCCTCCATGCCACACCGCTCCCACCGTATGGATCACATATTTACACGGCAGCTTATATCTTATTGGACGAAGTCCACCCGCCCGTAGGGCATGTATTATGGGATGCCCGGATAGGTATAGGCACCTGTAATCTTGGCTTCTTCGGTATTGCAGCCGTTCAGCGTCCGACACTCTTTCAACAACTCTTTTCCTGCCGCCCGGTGTATGGCTCCGTCTACGACTCCGCCTCCCAAAAGACTCCTGTTTGCTGCATTTACAATAACCTCTAAATCTTTTACCTTCGTAATATCACCCTGCACTGTCTAAATTTTCATATCCCACACTCCATATAACTATCAATTTTGGTTTCTTTTCATCTTGCCTGCAATTCTTCTATATCAGAGAATTTTCTGAACCAACCGTTCCAATGACTCTTCAAATCTCATATCATCTTCTGCAGTCCTCTTCGCAGGACCTTTCAAATGATGTTTAGACTTAGAACACCGTGCTTTCTTACTGATATGCCGCTCCATCAGCATCTGATCAATATTCTCATCTGTATACCATTTCCCGCTCTGATGAATCCCGTAGGCACCCTTTCCTAAGATCATGACTGCCACTCCGTAATCCTGCGTTACTACCAGATCTCCCTTCCGGCATAATCCAACCAGTGCAAAATCCACGGCATCCGCTCCGACGCCGATCACTTTCACTTCACTGTAATCCGACTGCAGCACATGATTGGTATCGCACAAAAGGATTACCGGTATCTCATATTTCTTTGCAGTTTGCTCCACTATGGAGATCACCGGGCAGGCATCTGCATCGACTAAAATCTTCATATTCCTTTCCCTCTAATTGCTCTAATTCGGCTAATCTGCTCCCAGAATCTTTTCCACCAATTCCATATGCGTTCTGCCTGAATCCCTTTGGAATACATTCACATGATTCAGATCTCCACTTCGGTCTGTAAATGCAGGGAATAAGAATCCACATTCCGGATTCCCCGGCTCGTATTCTCCTGCAAGCGGGCAGATCACGCAGATCAGATACTCAAACATTTCTTCTGATTCCCACAGCCTTTCCTTATCAGAAGCCTTTGCCGGGATGTCATAACGGTCATGGAATACCAGAATGGCATATTCTGAATCGCTCTGGTAGCGTTCCATGACAACATCATAAAACGTATCCATCAACGCATCATTCTTTAATCCGCATTCTTTCATTGCCATAAGTAACTGCCACATGCTTCCCGGTTTTTGCGATTCCGACGAAAACTCATATTTTTTCAGATTTTTATTAGTATCAGCAAACGGCACTGTCTTTGCAAGCTTCAGATTTTTTGTCTTCTCAGCCCCGGAAAGCTTCAAGAAATTGGTATTAAAGCTTCCATCAAACTCTCCGTCCCGGTCCACATAGCACCCGGCAACCCTTGTGATAGATGTTCTCGAAGGCGTCATCCGGCGTGTCAGCTCCAGCATATCTTCTCTGTGAATCATGTCTATGTACCATCCTTTTCTATAGGATTCCCTTCATTCTTAAATCTGTTTCTGGTAACCGCAGAAATGGCTTATTCCACCATTTCTGCATACGGCCAGTCTAGAATTCCGCCAAACTCCAGAATATTTTCATATCCCATATCTGCCAGTTTCTGAGCCGCTTTCTTGCTTCGGTTTCCGCTCCTGCAGTACACTAGGATTTTCTGTGCTTTATCCGGCAATACGTCCGGCTCACTTATAATATTTTCATTGGGCAGGCATACTGCATCTTTTATATGCCCGGAATCATATTCTTCCTGCGTACGGACATCCAGAATTACAATATCTGTATCCCGATCCATGATTTGTTTTGCTTTCTTCTGGGTAATCTGCTGATAAGCCATCTCTGCCTCCTCCTTCTGATCCCTATGATTCCCTGTCATCTGGAGAATAGCTGATACTGTCTGTTCCTGCTGTTCTTCCTTGCTGATAACAGCATCATGGTCGCCGTCCTGCTTTCCATAGTCTCCGAACAAGGCATGATTTCCGCCTTCTATACATACTTCCGTATAATCTGAAGGCATAAGTCCCCTGCCTTCCTTTACCTTATCCATATTCAGGACTCCATCTTCGCTTCCATAGACAGAGACAACGGCAAACGTATCTGACTCCAGACTTTTCGTGGGATAGGATGCTAAAAGCGCCAACCCGTCAAGCCCCTCCAAATGTTCGCAAGCATAAGAAGCCGCCATCGCACCTCCCAGAGAATGTCCTGACAAATACCAATGCTCATAGTCATAAGAATCTATAATTTCCTCAGCTTTATTCTGCCCTAAAAATGCCAGATTACACGGCATTTTAACAAGAAAACAATCTATCCCTTCGTCTGCCAGCTGATATAGCAAAGAAAGATATGCCGTATACTCGACCTTTGCTCCCGGATAGAAGATTAATGCACTGTCTTCTCCTGATCCATCTAAATACAAGCCGTCTTCTATTTCTAAGACAGATACTTCCTCACTGCCGTTCAGATATTCCTGTACATGCTCATCACTGTGGTAATAGTCATTTACATAAATAAACATAACTATAACTATGATAATCCCTAATACAATCGGAAAGATTAATTTCTTCTTTTTCCAGATTTTCTTCATATCTTGATATCCTTTACGTCTAATGATTGTATAATTATAACTGAATCTTCCAAACATTTTCTATCTGTCTTAGAATCTCCGGCATGATGTTCAGCCAGCTGACACAGCGGTTCAGGATAATGGCATCCCCGCTGATTACACCTTCCAATTGCTCTAGTACATCGAAAAATCAACTATCCCGATGCAAGCGGGGTATGAGAATTTCCGTGTTCACTCACTGTTGCCACATAATATCCTGCCGACCAGAATTTTCCTCCCCATAATTTTTTCTTTACCTCTGGGCATCTGCTAAATACTTCCCTTGCTGTTATACTTTTTACTATCTTTACGATACGCGTTGGACTATAATCTGGCACTGACTGTATCAGAAAATGTACATGGTATTGATCTGTTCCTATCTCTAGAAAATACAGATCATAACGCTTGCTTATTTCTTCACAAGTTTCTTTTATTACTTCATCCACTTCTTCACTTACTACTATTCTTCGATATTTTGTTCGAAATACAAAATGATACATAAGCTTCGATACGTTGTGCGATTTGTGTATATTTTCACTCATCTACAACTCTCCTTTCCGCTCTCATTGTATCACCTTTTCTACTTTATGATAAGTAAGTTACGATGCAAGCAGCGGGGAATTAGACCCTCCTATGATTAAACGAGTTATCCACAAATTTTGTGCTTAAACCTCTTGAAACATTTCACATA
>CANSLW010000163.1 GCA_947647815.1 uncultured Dorea sp.
CAGGAACTTGTGTATATTATAACGGTTTTATGCAACCATTATAAACAAATTATTCATTTTTAGATATGAACGAACACCCACTTAGGAGGCGGTCGCTCTATCCTGCTGAGCTATAGCGACAATTTGAAATTTTTAACGCATCTAAAATTATACTTCAAGTTTGGAGAATTGTCAACGGGTGACAATTCTCTTCTACAAATTTTTACTACAATTTTTTCTTCAGCATCTCCGGATTGGAAGAGTAAGCCAGTGCTGTTTCTGCCGTAATGCGTTTACTCTTGTACAGGTTAAGCAGACTGTTATCCATAGAAATCATCTCTTCCTTATTGGAAGAATAGATGACGCCCTCAATCTGTGGAATCTTATTGTCACGGATCATATTCCGGATTGCAGGTGTGACAGTCATGATCTCAAATGCCGGGATACGTTTTCCATCAATTCCAGGTACTAGCTGCTGCGAGACAACTGCCTGCAGTACCATAGAGAGCTGTACGGCAATCTGACGCTGTTGGTTTGCCGGAAATACATCAATGATTCGGTCTATGGTGTTAGCGGCGCCGATTGTATGCAGTGTAGAGATGACCAGGTGACCGGTCTCAGCGGCGGTCATGGCTACTTCAATAGTCTCATAATCCCGCATCTCTCCTAAAAGGATTACATCTGGGCTTTGCCGCAGGGAAGCACGCAGAGCAGTAACATAACTCTCGGTATCTGCGTTGATTTCTCTCTGGCTTACGATACTTTTCTGGTGCCTGTGGAGGAATTCCAGAGGATCTTCCAGAGTAATGATATGCTTTTCCATAGTTTCATTAATATGGTTTACGACACAGGCAAGTGTCGTGGATTTGCCGCTTCCGGCGGGTCCGGTTACCAAAACAAGTCCTTTGGGAAGAGTTCCGGTCCTTATGATGGTATCAGGAATGCCCAGGATATCTGGACTCGGAAGTGAGAAAGTGATGATTCTCACAACTGCAGATAAAGTACCGCGCTGTTTATAAGCACTGACACGAAAACGTGACAAAGTCGGAATGGCGAATGAGAAATCGTCATCTCCGCATGTTATCAGATCTTCCATATTGCGTTCTCCAGCAAGAGTATATATCTGTTCCAGATATTCTCGTGTGTCATCTGGTTTTAACTTTTCATCACTGAGCTGTATGATGTTGCCGTCTGTCCGGTAAGAAGCGGGAAGACCGGCAACGATAAAGATGTCAGATGCGTTGTCCTGGACCGCTTTTTCCAGTAATTCTTGTACGTTCATATGAATCCTCCATTGAATTTATATATAAGAGTTCTTAGTCGCCTTTTATGACCGGAAGAGTGGAATTTCCGTTCCATTCCTGAGTCGATACTTGTTTCCATTCGGTGATGTAATAGTATCCGTCGGATTTTGCCTGTCTGTCATTTGCTGCCAGAGTGACTTCCAGAGAATCAGTTTCACCCATAGGAATTGAATAATGAATCAGAATAAGAACATCAGATTCATCAGCAGCAGATACAGTAATATTGCCTAATTTGGTTAATTCTGAGATAGCTTTTTCCTGATATCCGGCAGTGTAAAAGTCTTCTGTTTCAGCTGTCTTAGAGAGAATCTGATCGATTTCTTTAAGTTTTTCCTCGGCAAGATTATTTGCCTGATAATAATTACCGGTGCGGTCTGCCTTTTTCTCAATGTAACGGGCATCTCTCAATGCGCCGGATAATGAGAGTACGGCAAATATGACCATGGACAGGATGATCAAGATGACCAACATGAAGGAGGAGCCTATATTTACTGCCGGGTAGGAATTTTTCTTCGGTTTCATCTAGCGGCGCACCTCCTTTTGCAGGTATTTCTCTATTTCCAGAGTATAGACGGCATCCTTTTTATCCAGGGCAAATACGGATATATTTCCAACGAGAAGATCATCTTCTTCTGAATAAGACAGAGAGAGAAAATAGTCGGCGTCAGATTTACCACAGGATTTCCAATTATGATCAAAATAAACAGTATATTCACCTTCCTGACCAGAAGTGATATTAGGAAATAATTCTTTCAGGCATGTAGGAATATCCTGATTACTGCGTAATATCTCTGCTACAGAAACAGCCTGGTCCGTGGCATAATTCAGGACGGTGGTTTCCTGTTCCATAATGTGTGATTTTACAAAAAAACGGACGCAGACGGCAGAAGCAAGGCAGAAGAACAGGATTGCAATAATTAGTTCCAACAGAAATAAGCTGGAGCGTTTGGCTGGTTTTCTTTGCATGTCAGCATCTCCTCTCAAATAGAATCATCAGAATGAACACTGACCAGAACGCTTTCTTCCTGCCCGTCTTCGGATTCACAGGTAAAATGCAGAAGTCCCGGAGCAGTTTCTTCCATCTGAAAGGAGGAGACCTTCATGATCTCGGTTCCAACAGACGAAGAAGCCTCTGTTCCATCCTGAAGGAATAATTCACGCAGGATACCCTGGTCTTCATAGATATATGTATGATACAGTGCTTCACCATAAGTATGTTCCATAATAAGCGCCTGGCATCCGTCGAATTCGCCAAGATAGATGCTGTCTGATCCATTCTCATCATTCTGCCGAATCTTTTCAGTGATATAAGAAAGGCAGGTCCTGGTAGTGAATACTGATTGGGAATTATCCGTAATATTACGGTAAATATTCGCCGAAAGAATCAGTACAACCAGAGACGAGGCGGCAAATACGAAGAACAGTGCAATAGGAAAGATAAAATCGATAGTATGCTGCCGTAATCTTTTATTGTTCATAATCAGCCTCCTGTCTATCGATGATGGTTATATCAGGCAGGATATTAGCCCCCAGTATCTGGTAATCAATAAAATATTTATCGGAATCATAACGGATTCCATAATGCTCTTTTAGATAATCCAGGCTCTCAGGATAACGTCCTTCCGTAGCATAGCAGTGTACAATTCCCTGCTGGATTGCTGTTTCCAGGCTTTCTCTTTGCTTTTCATCTGTCTCTTCGCCAAGGGCAGCTATACCCATATAGAAGATGCAGCCTATACAGAGAAAAAGGAGAAGGGAACAGAGTAGTTTTGTCGTATCTCTTGAACTTCCCCTGTAAAAACGTTTCATAGTGAATGTCTCCTTTCGTTAAACAGAACATAAATTGTCTGTGTCTATAATCCTGCCATAATGCCAAGGAGGGGCAGCATAACGGAGAACAGAATTGCACCTACGATTACGGACAGGATGATAACCAGAGTAGGCTCAAGTCCTGCAATAATGCTGGTTATCTGATTGTCCACATCATCTTCATATTCAGAGGCAATCTGGCTCATGACTTCATCCATGACACCGGCTTTTCCGGCGATGGATGCCATCTTTGCATAGACGCCTGTGAAGATATCAGATTCTTTAAATGCTTCGGACAAATCCATACCTTCGTCTAATTTACTTTGGCATGTTTCTAATTTTTTGCGGAACTGTTCGTTTTCTACCAGATTTCCAGCGAGGTGTATTCCCTGCTCAGGAGACATGCCGCTTCTCAGTGTCAGCGCCATGCCGTCAGCAAACCGGCAGGCGGCAGTTTTTTCATAGATATTTCTTGAAAATGAAAGGTGATATCCTGCTCTCATAAGGATAGCTTTTCCATTTTTTGTTCTAGTGAGGTAGAATACAAGAATTACGAATACAGCCGCGATTACAATGAATACAGATGCATAGCGGGAGAGCCCTTCTCCGGCTTTTAGGATTCCGAGAGAAAAACCACTCATCTCTTGTCCAAGCTGTGTGAATACCTGATTGAATATTGGCATAACCTTGGTAATCAGGATAAGAATAACAACCAGCATCATTGCAATCATAATCAGAGGGTATGTAAGAGCGCTTTTTATCGTGCGCGCCAGATGGTCTTCGCGGGTGTAATGGGTACTAAGTGATTCCATAACTTCATCCAGAGTTCCGGTTTCTTCACCAAGTCTTACCATATGCAAAAGATAATCGGGAAAGACACCGGCATTTTCAACGGCTTCATAGAAAAAACCAGTTTCTTCCATCTTCTCTCTCATAGAAGTAATGAGGGCGCGTTCATTTTCATTCTGGGAATCCTCTTCCAGAATAGTAAGGCCTTCCAGAGATGAGATTCCGGATTTTAAAATCATTGCCATCTGATTACAGAAGGCTGCGGTTTCCAGATTAGACAAAGGTGTTTTATTTACCATGATAGTCTCCTTTCGAAAATTAATAGGTGTATTTTACGATATATTTACTTCCGTCACCAATATATTTTTTAACAGAACTGTTGCTGTTATTGGACGCGAGAGTGGGATCCATAAGAGACCAGTTCTGTCCGTCGAATTCAATGATATCATCTACCCATCCTATTTCATCCAGATAGCAGCTGATCCAGGCGTGATAGGCTTCTCCCGCGTAACCAACTTCCAACCGTGTAGGAATACGCTGTGTGCGGAGTATTGCAGTCATAAGGGCTGCGTAATCGAAGCAGATGCCCTTGCCGGTGTTCAGAGTATCGTCTACATTAGGTGTATAACCGTATTCTACATTCTCGGCTTTTTCCGTGTCATATTCTACATTCTTGATTACAAAGTGGTAGATTTCATTTACCGCATCCAGATCGCTTCTGCATTCTTTTACAAGAGAACTGCCTTCGGAGACGGTTCTGCTCTCAGTATTGTAATTCACATATACATTAGGTGTGAGAAATGGCAGAAATTCGTCTTCAAGAACGGTATCGGCGGCCTGGGTAAAAGCTACCGCGTACAGGTCTTTTGCGGCATCCGCGGATTCCAGCAGTGTGAAGTTGTAGCTTCCGTTGCCGCCTGTAAGCGGATAGACGACCGATTCGTTCCGGGCGCTGACCAGATAAGTACACGTGATACCGTCAGGTCCTTCAACTTGGAATTTGACCTTCTCATTATTGCCGGAATAAGTCAGCATCATGTAGCCTTTGGATACATTGGACAAGTCCATGGATACTACATCATTGCCATAAACGGCGGTTCCAGATGCTTCCGGAGTCAGAACCTGAGGAGTATTGTCTCTGGGCGGGGTGTCATCATCAATCTCTGTACTGCTCCCGGACGATGTATCAGCGGCCTGTGGCTTGTCTCCGGAAGAACATCCGGATATTAGGAAAGACGCAACTAGAATAAAGGGTAAAATCTTCTTGTAAGTCCGTCGGGATAGCCGCTTACTGTCTGTTTGAAATAGATCTGCAGCCATATGGGAATCTCCTTTCTGTCTCAGACTGATTATGAACCTTGATATTTTTAGAAGGAATTCTGAAAACGAGAATTCCTTTTATCAATACATTGCATTATATTATATCATGTTTAAAGGGGATTTGTATAGGTGAAAAATGTGTATGATAAAGAGTTAGAGTAACAGTTCAGCCCACGCCATTCGCAAAACGCACCTACGGTGCTCCACCGCTGCTGCGCAGCTATTTTTGCTCATATACAGGCGTTCCGTTCATCACCAGTATGACATGCTCATTCATGCAAGCATGATTTGCCTGTCATACTGGCGATGGCTGAACTGTTACGAGTTAGATATAAATAAAATTGCGTGCAAAGAGTAAATACTTTACACGCAATTAATTCCCGCGGGCAATGAGCCAAGAGACTGCTTGCAGGCATTTGGCGACTGCCGCGAGGGGTTGTTGACTATTTAATAAACGCCGCTCATATCAAGATCCATGTCAAATAATATCCATTCTCCGTCTATGTTCATATACTGCAGTGAATGTGTGCAGGTTCCGTCACCATTGTCTGTGGTGGTACGGCTTCTATCGTAGGACAAAGATTCATTTTCAAACTTGTAATTACCCTTTATGTCCACCTGTACGACATGTTCATAGGAAGTCATATATCCATTCAATTCGCCGTTGGTAATCTGGTATTTTGTAAGTGTATAAGAAGAATCAGCATTGCCAAAGGTATCATTGCGCAGCCGTTCATAGGCCTCACTGATAATTCCAAGCCTTCCGTCTTCTACATTATCGAAGATATCTACTTCACTCATCCGCTTATTCTCTGAAGCGGATTTCAGAATGGCTTCAAGATCTTTGGAAGCCTGTTTCATGACTTTGTTAAGGGTCTTCTCATTATAGGGTGCATTTATGATAGATCTTGTTACATTGCCAGTGTCGTCTTCTTTATCATAATAAAAAGTAAGGCATTGGGCATGTGGCTCTAATTCATCGCCGCTTAGTTCGATATAATGTGTTGAACCGAATACTACTGGAATCTCGTAAGTATCATATCCATCTTTCTTCGTAGAAGGTTTGATGTCTTTGGTAATATCAATCTTATCTACGGTGACGTCTGCGCCGGAAGGAACAGTGACCATATAATTTTTGGACAGATATTCATCTGTATCAACTTTCCAGGACAGGCCTTTCCTTTTAAGTTCGATTGTCATGGTGTCAGAGTAATCTTCGACACGGTATGATACGCGGTAAGCCTGGGAGGTGAATCCGCCTGTCAGTTTCTTGATTTTTTTGATTCTTACCCGTTGTTTTTCCTGTGAAGCATTCATTGATTGTGCGGTAATAAACGCTTTCTTAGTCAGGAATTCACTGGAATTATCGATATAAAGTGTATCATATACGCTGTTCCAGTCCCTTTTAAAGGCAGCCTCCGCATATTTCTCTGCAATACTCTTTGCACTGAACTGTGTATTATATACGACAACGAATATAATAATAGACAGAAGAGCGGCTGCAAGCTCGATTAACAGCAGTTTGTCACCGGTGGAAAGTCCTTCTTTCTTTTCAGGAACTGTAATATCCGGGGAAATCTGCGGTTTTGCTGCTGTCTGAAGAGGTGTTCCGCAATTACAACAGAAAGCGGCATTGTCGTCATTATTGGTTCCACATTCTGGACAAAACATCTTACATATACCTCCCTACTCGTATTTTTTGATCATATCAATATTGTCAAATTCAAGTTTGCTTAGATATGAATTGATATTGGCATCAAAATCTGCAGGAGATATGGTACCATGATACCAGCTTTTGCTTTCGAAGTGCGCTTTCAAGTCCGGACTGTCAAAGATTCGGCCATGGCG
>CANSLW010000164.1 GCA_947647815.1 uncultured Dorea sp.
TCTGTCCGCCCTCTTTCCCAGAATCTCGCAGGCTTTCAGGAATTCTGACAAGTCTTCCCATCCCCGGGCAGTTGCGAATACCCTGCCGTCCACCGTCGTCTCCATCCGGTAGAAATAATCTCTCCGGATCTCAAGGTATGCCATGATCGCCGGATGAATCTCTGCCTGATACGCATATTCCTTCCACACCTCGTAATTCTCTTCTACATCAATCTTCTTGATACGGTCCAGGGTTACAATGTCAAAATCCCGCACCGACTTGTTATATTCCGGCGGATTTCCCGCCGCCACGATAATCCATCCTTCCGGAACCTTCTGGCTGCCAAAGGTCTTACATTGCAGAAACTGCAGCATGGTCGGCGCCAGAGTCTCAGAGACACAGTTAATCTCATCGATAAAGAGGATTCCCTCGCGAAGATGCGTCTTCTCCATCTTCTCATAGACCGAAGCTATAATCTCGCTCATCGTATATTCCGTGACGGAATACTGTCTGTCACCGTACGTCTTCTCCCGGATAAATGGAAGTCCCACAGCACTCTGTCTCGTATGATGTGTAATCGTATAGGCAACAAGGCCTATCTTACATTCTCTTGCAATCTGCTCCATAATCTGCGTCTTTCCGATACCCGGAGGCCCCATCAGAAGTATGGGTCTCTGGCGGACTGCCGGTATCCGGTAATCCCCCTGATCATCCTTGAGCAGATATGCCCTGATAGAGTCCTTGATCTCCTGCTTTGCCCTCTTTATATCCATGCCTGCATCTCCTTATGTCTCTTCCTGTCATTTCCATCCACACTCACAAATCTCCCAATGTATTGACTCGTTCATAATCTGGCTAGCTAAACAGCCTATATCGCCATCTCCCGTTATATCTCTACCTTCAGCCTGTTCCTGTACTCTGCCGCTTCCAGCACAATCTTCATCGCCCAGACCGGAACATCCACGTCCTCATAGTCCTCCTGCATAAACACGAATGCCGTCTCAAAAGGCGGCATCTTCGCCGGATAGGTTCCTTTTCCGTCCGTAAAATAGATCAGCCCTTTAAGCTGTTCAAAGACATTCTGGTTCATTAACCCGGCCACGTACTCAAAAGCCGGCCTGAAATCCGTACCGCCCTCGCCCCGCAGTTCCAGATGATCCATATATTCCTTTAGTTCTTCCTCGCTGGTAATCTTCTGATCCGTCTGTACCTGATCGTCACACTGAATAATATGGATATTCACCTTCCGGAAGAAACTGTCGTTCTCGCTTAACACACCATATGTCTCCTCCAGAAACTTCCGCACCAACTCGCCGGAACAGGACATAGACGTATCAATGACAATCACAAATTCTTCGATCTTCCGGGTTTCCTTCCACTCCTGAGGCTCTATCAAAGGCATATTACCGTACAATGACAATCCATACGTATAGAACACATAGTCAAAAGAGTCCTGATCGACCGACATCTCTTCTCTTAACACAGAGAATTTCCTTAAGAACTGTTGATAGTCATACCGCTCCCGATTCTCCACCCGCACCTGGTCAATCAGGCTTCCCGACTCTGCGGACGCCTCTTTGGAAAATGTCTCCATCTCCGTCTCCATCTGGTCACTGATATCCTGCCACCGGTTCTCTATCTCACTTCGCTTCTTCTGATCGTCATCATCGGGCCAGAATGTATGATCGTCAATCCGAAATTCCGCTTCCAGCCGAGACAGCTCCCCTTCCGTAAGCTTCCAGCACGCCAGCACGCTATACACTCTGTCTGCCGACAGAACTTTCATCTCTTTTCTCAGTCTCCGGTAAGTTTCTCTCCTAAGCAGCGGCCTGCTCTTTAACACACACCGGTAATGCATGTCATCTGTCATAGATTCCACTGCTATGTCACAGGCAAGGCTATAAAGACGTTTCTCTCTTCCTTTTCTTCTTGTAATATGATGAAAAATCCCATGAAGCACCAGATGCAGGTAGAGCCGGTTCACCATCACACGGTCTTCACGGTAAAGTCCTCCCAGATACTGCGGATGATAATACAGATATAAACCATCCGTCCCCAGCCCCTGCACACCCTCATCCATCACAAACCCAAGAGAAGAAAGCGCCACATCCAGAAACCGCATCTTCAGATACAGCTCATTTCGTGAAACCGCAAGAATCTTCCGGCTGACCATATCCAGTTTTTCTTCTACTGTCAGATCTCTATTCATATCCCTTCCCTTTCCGCCTTGTAGTTGAAAATCCATTTCCGGTGTACAGACAATTCAGAACTGCCCTTCCTCTAAGCGGACATTCAGAGGCGTTCTTAGCAAAAGCCTCTATAATTCAAAGCTCTTCCTCTTCTTCGGATACCTTCTGTGTTTTTCATCCATCAACAAGCTCAAAATCTCCGTCTTCTTCCCCTCTGCCGCCTTACTAATTACAAAGTCCAATGATTCCTCCGTCCAGAAATCCCTCAAAGCAAGAAAAATCATTCCTTCTAAGTCCTCCTGTCCGATCAGATACTCTGCCGTCTCCTCCACATGCTCCCTTACGTAAGCTTCATAAGCGCCTCTCGCCTTCTCTTCCAGCCGGAGAGGATATCTCAGACGGTTAAGCGCCAGTTCCGCCGCAATGCCAGATTCCTCCTGTGCAACCGTATGAAATAAAAGCTCATCATATTTCTTATAATCCAGCTTCCGGTCGTAAAAACACTGCCTGTAATAACCGCCTGCACCGTGATGCTGGGTAAAGAGGATTCTTGCAGGCGTATTCTCCACAGCTTCTTCATAATGCTCCGGAAACAACAGTCTTGCAATCTCTTCTTTTTCCATACAATAGTGAAGATCTGCCCGGATTGCAAACCGCATCTCATCCAGAATGGATTTCAGGCAGCTTCGCTCTCCCCAGAAGAAATAGATCTCCACCTCTGACAGCCTGCATCCAGTCAGCGCCCCGCCGCCTATCTCAGACAGGCTGTCCGTCAGCACCAGTTTCTTTAAATTCCTGCAACGGTAGAACGCATAGCGCCCAATCTCCGCCACATGAGAAGGCAGCCAGATCTCCGTCACCATGCTGCCGCTGATTCTTCCCCTGTCGCCGCCGGATAACATCTGAGCGGATTCCCACACCAGTACCGGTTCTTCTTCATTATGGTTCTCGGCAAATGCATAGGCAGCGATTCCTGTCACGGCTGTTCCTTCAATCTCGTCCGGAAGGACCACCTGCCCGTCTGACCCGTAACATCCGGTAATCATAATTCCATATTCTGTTTTCTGATAGTGTATCTCCGGGCATATCTGCCCTTTATTCTTTTCCCACATAATCAAAAATTAATAATACCCTCTCCACATGTTCAGATACATATGCAGATTCGTCCTGATATAAAGCCAGAGCGTTCTGCCTGCCGTCTCATTTGGCGGTCTTTTTGCCGCTGCCATTACATACCGTTCCACATTCTTCCTGGCATAATGGTCTGCTTTCCTTAGATGCCAGCCACTTGTTACGACAACACAACTTTGAAAATTACAGTTTCTCATAATCCTGCCTGAATAACGCAGATTATGATAAGTACTGACGGCTTGCTTCTCTTTCAGTATATATTCATCCGGTACACCTGACTCCATCGCGTAACATTTCATTGCTTCTGCTTCTACATAATCATTATGTACAGCCGCCCCTGATACAATCAGATATCGTACTCTTCTTTCTTTCCATAATTCCACGGCTTTCTCGACTCTTGCCTTCAACGCTTCCGAAGGCTGCCCGTCATCATTTACCCGACACCCACAGACAATTGCACAATCATAACAATCCTGATCCCAACGCACTTTAGGCCTGCGGAACATCACACAAAACAACAACACATTTGCAAATAAAAGCCCCACTGACATCCAGCTTACATTTTTCATAATCCGTTTCATCTGACACACCTCAGTTCCTGTACCTTTTATGGGCATTTTGCCAATAACTGTATATTTCTTCTGTTATTCTACACTCTTTCCACACACAATGCAAGAATTCTATAGAATAGTAACTCCCCGTTGCACATATACATATAATAACTAATCTAAATGGAGCATCTGCAATATGACATTCTGCCATAAATATAAAAAACTCTTCGGTATCACAGCACTCTTTGTCTTATCTTATCTGGGTGGATATTTTGCAGCGGCCATGTTCTCCCATCCATCTTCCAATACATCTTTCGGTTCTCCCGCCAACACCCCGGATATTCCGGCCTCCTCTATAATCGAAGCTTCTACCGAGAACTGGGGACTTAGCTTTCAGGAAGAGGGAAAAACACCTTCTGCCAATGCATCCTTTGATGAACTGAAACAATACAATGCCTTTTATGCGGAAAATACGGATGAAAAAGTCCTTTATCTGACATTCGACTGCGGGTATGAAAATGGCAATACGGCGGCCATCCTGGACGCCTTGAAGAAACACAAAGTTCCTGCAACATTCTTTGTAGTCGGCAACTTTATTTCTTCAAGCCCTGACCTGGTAAAACGTATGCACGAGGAAGGGCATATTGTGGGAAATCATACATACCACCACCCGGATATGTCCCAGATTCAGACCAAAGAAGCCTTTGAAAAAGAACTGGGAGATGTTGAAGAACTTTATAAGGAGATTACAGGAGAAACGATGGCAAAATACTACCGGCCGCCTCAGGGCAAATACAGCACTGATAATCTTCAGATGGCAAAGGAGATGGGATACCATACCTTCTTCTGGAGCCTTGCCTATGTTGACTGGTATCAGGATAACCAGCCCTCCCATGATGAAGCATTCAACAAACTGTTAGGCCGTATTCATCCCGGAGCCATTGTTCTATTACACAGTACATCCAGCACCAACGCTGAGATTCTGGATGAATTATTAGGAAAATGGGAAGATATGGGTTACACCTTCAAATCACTCGACAGTCTGGCTAAAAAAACATCTTAGCTTTACTGCACATGCCACTGACGATTATCCGCAAGTACATAATATTCAAAATGAATATCCCTGCGAGAGGCAGCATCTATCGTATACCGCCCCTGCAGGGATATCTTTATCTAATACATTGTTATAAAATAATTTATCCTACTCCACCGTCACAGATTTCGCCAGATTCCTTGGTTTATCTACATCACATCCACGCCCGACTGCTATATAATAAGCAAAGAGCTGCAACGGAATAATCGCCAGAGAATTCGTAAAATACTTATTCGTTTCCGGTATGTAGATTACATAATCTGCGGCTTTCTCTACCTCTGTATTTCCTTCCGCCGTAACCGCCATTACAAACGCTCCGCGGGTCCGTACTTCTTCCATATTACTGATCATCTTCTTGTAGAGATCTTTCTGTGTCAATACTGCCGCCACCAGAGTTCCTTCCTCTACAAGAGAAATGGTTCCATGCTTTAATTCACCCGCCGCATATGCCTCAGAATGAATATAAGAAATCTCTTTTAACTTTAAAGATCCTTCCATGGAAATTGCGTGATCCAGTCCACGTCCGATAAAGAATATATCCCTCGCTGCCAGATATCGATTCGCGAATCTCTGTATCTTCTCGCGGTTATTCAGTATCATCTCTATCTGTGCCGGCAATGCTTTCATATCCCCCAGCATCCTGGCCAGTTGTTCATCATCCATCTTTCCTCTTGCATGTGCAAATTTCATTGCCAGAAGATACATGGCAATCAACTGTGCTGAATACGCTTTAGTGGTTGCAACTGCAATCTCTGGTCCCGCCCAGGTATACATTACATTATCTGATTCTCTCGCAATTGAACTTCCGACCACATTGACAACTCCAAGTACTCTTGCACCCTGTTCCTTTGCCTCCCGAAGCGCCGCAAGCGTATCCGCTGTCTCCCCGGACTGGCTGATTACGACCACCAGCGTATCTTCATCCAGAATGGGATTCCGGTAACGGAACTCTGATGCCATATCCACCTCTACAGGAATTCTCGCCAGCCCTTCGAAGACATACTTGCTGGTATGGCCCACATGAGAAGCGGAACCACATGCAATAATCATAATCTTTCTAATCTTGCAGATCTCTTCGTCTGTCATTCCCAGTTCTTCTATCACTATCCTGTTATCTTTGATTCTCGGGGAAAATGTATCCATAACTGATTTAGGCTGTTCATACATTTCTTTCAACATGAAATGTTCATATCCACCCTTTTCAGCCGCATTCACATCCCATTCAATCCGTACGGATTCTTTTGTAATCGGTTCCTCATCTACATTAAAGAATTCCATAGAATCCTCTGTCATCCGGACAATCTCTTCATTTTCTATGAACACCACATCCCTGGTGTAGCGAAGTACTGCCGGAACATCAGATGCGATTATATTACCTCCATCCGTATGCCCCACAATCAGCGGACTATCCTTACGTACCGCATAAAGCTCACTCGGATGATCCTGAAAGATGATTCCAAGGGCATATGAACCTTCCATACGATGCATAATCTTAGTAATCGCCTGCAAAGGATTGCCCTGATAATAATAATCTAACAGATGTGCAATAATCTCCGTATCTGTCTCAGATACAAATTGATAATCATGCTTCTCAAGCTTCTTCTTTAACTTCAGATAATTCTCTATAATACCATTATGGACAACAACAATACTCTTATCACTATTAAAATGTGGATGCGCATTCGTATCAGAAGGTGAACCATGAGTCGCCCACCTTGTATGGCCGATGCCCATTGTCCCAGGCAATGTCTCTCCGTCGTGGGTCAGCTCGCTTAATACCTTAAGCCTTCCCTTGGACTTGACCATATCTATCTTTTCTCCGTTATATACTGCAATTCCTGCAGAATCATATCCTCTGTATTCAAGCTTTGATAATCCATCCAAAAGAATTGGCGCCGCCTGCCGGTTTCCAATATACCCTACTATTCCACACATATCTTTGCTCCTGTCTCTAATTCTTAGATTAATCTAA
>CANSLW010000165.1 GCA_947647815.1 uncultured Dorea sp.
ATAGACGGGGAGCAGATAGAAGAGGAAAATATAGACGAGGAACAGATTGAAAAAGCAGACGGCAGCGAATTCATCCTTGGATACACAGGCTATGGCAACTGGCTTAGCAGGGCTTTACTGGGTACGGAGAATGCAGAGATCACGACCTGGCTCTTTACCATTGACATTGACCGGCTGGCTCTTGATCTCCATCAGATTGAATCAAGGGACAGGCTGTATCAGAATCTTGTAACAAATCTGAAGTTATGTGAGACAAACCTGCCATCATGCGGAGATACCTTTGAAGACAAAGCGTGCAATCTGCTCCGCCAGATGGGCTATACAGAATATATCGGCAGCCGCATCTATCAGGCTGACGCCTACATTAAGATGAATATGTTCCAGGGAGAATGGGATACCAATAATAAAGGCATGAACCTCGTAGAGCCACTGGGCGAAGACGGCGAGAACGTCTGGCTTCCGACCGTGCTTACGCCAGGACTTGAAGAGGCGCTTTCTGTTAATTATAAAGCGGGCGAGGAGACGGTAAAGATCTTCGATATCGGCCATATCTATCTGCCTGGACGAAACGGCAATGAACCTACGGAAAAGATTGCATTGGCAATCGGCGCCTATGGACCAGAAATAGATGCAAAAAGCTTTAAGGCAGATATGGATACCCTGCTTAGCGAGCTTGGTATTTCCAACCATTTCTTTATCCCGACAGATATTCCGATTCCTTATGATAAGAAGAACTGCTGGCTGGTATTAGACGAGACCATGACCTATCTTGAGGGGAATTTCGGAGGTATCGGCGAAAAGGGACGGGATAACCATGGCATCAAAGTTCCTGCTTACATGGCGAATTTTGAATTAAAACCACTAGAAGAAAAGGCAGCATCCGAATATTATTTTGTTCCGCCGGAATCAGAATAGCGCCTGAAATATCTATAACCTAACAGGAGGCAGACGACTCGTTCGTCTGCCTCCTGATTCTCTTTTATGACAGTTCCTTAATCCTGTCTAATCCTTTAATAAATCATATTTCACAACATCAATATTCGCAGCCCCATCCGCAAAGAATGAGATACCGTCCGCCTCCTGTTCTGTATACATGGTTGCCGTCAGCACCTGCTCTCCATCGTTTACAAAGACTTCCACGCTATAGCGGTCCAGGATGATTCTTAACTTCAACTCTCCATCTGCCGTATTCACCAGGCTTCGCCTCTGATGGATGATAGCCCTTCGAGAGCCGGAGAATTTCCGGTCTACCTTCAGGATGGATTCCCTCGGGCGGAAGCTTAAGGATGTATAATATCTGTCGTCCTGCGCAAACCGGACGGCAAACTTCTGATACAGATCCTGCGGATCATCTGACCGAATCGTAAGTTCCATATCGACTCTTCTTCCCTTGATTCCATCCAGCTTCACTACACCTGAAACCTTCACATCACGGTAAGCCACCCGATTGCGGCGCATCTCATCCAGCTCTCTGATCGGCTTCTGATAGAGTCTTCCATTCTTTATAGACAACTCTCTAGGCAGGCTCATCTGTCCAAGCCACGGCGCCTCCGGAGAGCGGATGCTGCAGGCATCCCAATTCTGCATCCATCCAATCATGACTCTTCTGCCATCCGGCGTCAGCACCGTCTGAGGCGCGTAGAAATCAATGCCATAGTCGATTGACTGATTATGTCTTTCATGAAAAGTATCTGTAATCTCATCCAAGTCACCCAACAGGCAGAGCGTTCCATTGCCATTATGGTATTCAAACCCTTCCGGAAGCATGTCCTGAGGGCTGGTAAGCAGCACCCATTTCCCATCCAGTTCGAAGAAATCCGGGCATTCCCACATCTTTCCGAAACGATCTCCGTTAGATGCCAGTACGCTCTTAAAATTCCAGCGAAAACCATCTTCACTGGTATACAAAAGGATCTGTCCGCTTCCATCCGCCGGACGGCTTCCAATGACGCATGCATAAGTCCCATCTTTTCTCCTCCACATCTTCGGATCACGGAAATCATACCTGCTTGCGCCTTCCGGCAGATCTTTCTCATCCAATACAGGGTTCTGATTATACTTTTCATAATCAGTCCCGTCTCCTACCGCAACACACTGCGTCTGCACTTCCCGGTAAACGTCGTTTCCCTGATGCTCTTTCACCACTCCTGTGTACATCAGTAGATGTCGTCCGTCAGGAAGTTCTATGGCACTTCCTGAGAAACATCCGTCCCTGTCATAAGTCTCATCCGGCGCCAGCGCAGCAGGAAGATATTCCCAGTGCAGCAAGTCATCGCTCACCGCATGGCCCCAGTGCATCGGCCCCCATTTGGACTCATAGGGGTAATACTGATAAAACATATGATACTGCCCTTTATAATAGGAAAATCCATTCGGATCATTCATCCAGCCTGTACGTGGAGACAAATGGAAATCCGGACGCTCCTCTTCTTTTATCAATTTTTCAAAAGCCTCTTCATATTTTCTCGCTTCACGTAGTGTCTGACTTGTCATAATTACATTTCCTTTCATTACGATCTTAATTATTTAGTTATTACCCATCTCAGCATTATAGGAATCCAGATAAGTCTGGAACAATTCCAGATATTCACTAAGGCCATAATCCTCCAGGCTCTTAAGATACTTATCCCAGTCTGCATCTGTAAAGCCATTCATAATCCAGTCTGCCTTCTTCGCATTGATCGTCTTCTGGATATCCGCCTGCAGGTTTGAAAGCGTCTCCGTATCGTCACGGCTCATGAAGATATTCGGGTACACATATTCCGTATGCATATCAGGTGTATAATACTCCTCGATCCAGTCAAGACGATACTGTGCGTCATCCGGACAGGTCACATATACATCATAATATTCATCCAGAACAGCTAACGGCCCGCCTACGGCTTCCGCCTCTCTTACTTCTACCGGAGAAGCATCACCAAGAGGCGCATGCTTTAACATATCTTCTCCATCCGCATTCTTACCCATCTCGAAGATGTCAAAGTCATCATCTTCTCCATAGGTTCCCCAGTTGTTCTGAGGTGACTGCATCGGTGCATACATCTGATCAAGCCATGCACATACCAGCGCCGGATTCTCAGCTACTGAGGTAACTACGCAGCGTCCGCGGTCGAATCCACTGGTGAAAGACCCGTTCTGCGGAGTCAGGTTTCTCGTGTCTGCTGTCAGAACCGGAAGCGGAACCCAGTCCTCCAGATTATCGATATTTCCCACATCCCAGCTAAAGCAGACTCCGTAACGTCCGGACTTTCCTTTTGATACATAAGTAGACCATTCCTGTGTAAATGCCTCCGGATCGATCAGTTTCTCTTCATTCAGCTTATGCAGCCACTCAATACCTTTTTTGTATCCTTCCTGTGTTGCACTGCAGATTACCTTCTGATCGTCTGTAACTGCGATATGCCTGTCTTTGTCCGCATCGCCATAACCTTCTCCAAAACCGTTGATCAGAATACCCGGATCTTGATCATTTATTATAAAGGACATTGGGATAATACTTCCTTCAATACCAAATTCTTTCTGAATCTTCGACGCATTGTCGCGGAATGCAATCAGAACTTTCTCGAACTCATCCACATTCTCCGGTATCTCAAGCTCCAGGAAATCCAGCCATTTCTTATTAATGAAACTCATATTATTAATTGTCTGAATTGCTGTTTTCTCAGAACCAAGCTGCTCAATCCAGGGCAGTGACCAGATATGCCCATTGACATCGGTACTCATAGCCCTGTACTCCGGATATTTATCAAACACAGATTTCAGATTCGGCATATAAGCATCAATATATTCCTCCAATGGGATAATCGCACCAAACTCTCCATATCTTAACAGATTACTGTCTGAAAATCCAGCCGAAAAGATAAAGTCCGTCAATTTATTAGGATCTGACATATTCAGGGAAATCTTATCACCCCACTGATCCGCCTGAATTGCAGTCCAGTCAATCTCTACGTTCGTCTGCTCCTGAAGCCTCTTAAAGATGGTCCGGTTATTCGGCTCAGATTCTGTATTTGCGGGGTAACTGATCATACCTGTCAGTGTTGTCTTCTCTTTCAATGGGAATTGAAGTGTTGCCTCATCTACCGGACGGAATGTACCATCGTTTATTTTTCTCTTACCGCCGCAGCCTGCAAGGGAAACTGCCATGCATCCCACAAGCGCCGCCGCTATGATTCGCTTTCCATATCTCAATTTCATAATCTGCCTCCTTCACACATTCCTGCTTAACCCTTTACGGCGCCGGCCATGATTCCGCTGTCAAAATACTTCTGGAAGAACGGATACATGATCAGAAGCGGTAAACTGGAAATAATAATAGTTGCATATTTCAGAAGCTCTGCTAACTGCGCACGTGCAGCCGTACTCTGCATATCTGCGATCATACCGGATTCCGGCTGATTCTGGATCAGGATGGAACGAAGTACCAGCTGCAGCGGCTGTTTTGCTGAATCATTCAGATAGATCATTGCGTCAAAGTAACTGTTCCACATACCTACAAACTGCCACAGAGTAAGCACTGCAATGACAGGTGTACATACCGGAAGCAGAATCTTGAAGAAGAAGGTAAGCTCACTTGCTCCGTCAACATCTGCCGCCTCTCGGAGTTCCTGGGGAATTCCTCTGTAATACGTCCTTGCAATAGTCATATTCCATACGCTGAACGCTCCTGGAAGAATAACTGCCCACATACTGTCAACAAGTCCTAGATTACTTACTACCAAATATGTAGGAATCAATCCACCGCCGAAGAACATGGTGATCATGAATACAATATTAAAAAAACCTTTTCCTCTGAAGTCTGCCCTGGACAACGGATACGCTGCCAGAAGCGTAACTACTACAGATACAACCGTAAATAAAACGGAATAGATGACAGCATTCTTGAATCCAATCCAGATCTGTGCGTTAGTCATAACACGTTCATAAGCTGTCGTCGTCCATTTACTGAAATCAAATGTAATTCCCTTGTTCTGCAATGTAATGGGATCCATAAAGGATGCCACGACAATGTACACCATCGGCACGATAATCGCTATCACGAATAACCCAAGCAGTATGTATCCGATTGTAAGCAGCATCCTGTCCTGCGCCGAATATTTAAATATACTCTTTTTCTTCATTTCGCGTGCACCTCCTTATAATCCCTGTCCTTCATTCATTCTCGCTACGATCTTATTCACAACAACCAGCAAAATAACGTTGATAACGGTATTGAACAGGCCTACTGCCGTTGAGAAACTGTAATCTCCGTCAATCAGACCTTTCCGGTATACGTAAGTCGAGATAATCTCAGATGCCGGTAAGTTCAGGTCTGTCTGCAATGCATACGCCTTTTCGAATCCGATACTCATGATATTTCCTGCCTGGAGGATAAACTGAATCACTACCATATCCTTGATCGCCGGCCACTCCACCGCACGGATCTGCTGAAGGATATTGGCTCCGTCCATAACTGCCGCTTCCTTTAATTCCTGGCTTGCATTGGAAAGGGACGCCGTGTACATAATGGAAGCCCAGCCTGCGCCCTGCCAGATACCACTGACGATATAGATGGTCCGGAAAGCTTCCGGCATTGTCATAAAATTGATTTCCGTTCCCAACAAGAGATTCACAGGTCCTGTCACTGAGAGGATGATCCGCACAAGACCACAGAGCACGATGACTGACACGAAGTTTGGCAGATACAGTACTAACTGAATCTTCTTCTTGATTCCGGTACTCTGAATCCGGTTCAGAAGAAACGCCAGTATAATCGGTATCGGGAATCCCCACAGCATGCCGTATACGCTCAATTTCAATGTATTTACCAGATATCCCATAAAGTCAGGTGATGTCATAAACCTTGTAAAATGCTTGAGACCCACCCATTCGCTTCCAAAGACTCCTCTAAACGGATTATAATCCTGGAAAGCAATCAGGATACCGCTCATAGGCGCGTACTTGAATATCAGCGTCAAAAGAAACGCCGGCATCATAAAGATTACATAAAGCTGCCAGTGCTGCCTGATATATACCAGTGAATTGTGTAACTTTGTACTTGTGTTGCCCTGTTTTACATTTGAAACAGTTGTTGAATTAGTTTTCATAATTTCCTCCTTTCTCTCAAATCCCTCCACCTTTTGCATTCGCCCACTTTCATTCCTTTCCTTCTCCTTTCCGTGCGCCTGATTTGTGCATTTGTAAAACTCATTTCGAGATTTGTATATTAACTTTATATCATATATTTTACATTTAGTCAATACAGTGTATTGTGTTTGCATAATTATTTTTTTACATTTTCATTTTTCTGTACAAGTTGCTATAAAATCCAACTTAAAATGCCACTTATTAAATTAATTATAATTTTATATTTTTACATTTGACACATAATTATTTGTGCATTATAATATAATCAACACAAAAAATGAAATTAGCAGAACGGCAGATAAACTCGATAAATACTATACAGATATATATACGACACCATTTATTTTTCATTTGTAAAAAGAGGATTATATGAGTACACGCGTTACTATTCAAGATATTGCCGACGAGCTCGGTGTTTCCCGCAATACCGTCTCCAAAGCAATCAATAACACCGGCATTCTTGCCGATGCAACCCGGGAAAAAGTATTAAAGAAAGCTGCAGAAATGGGTTATAAGCAATTTTCATATGTAACAGTCGCTGATTCCGGCCAATCTCTGCTTACTCTTTCACCCCCTAAGGAGAATGCCGAAATTGCATTATTTATCACTAAGCTGATAGGGAATTCTCATTTTGCCACAGTTATGCTGGATAAATTCCAGAAAGAGCTTTCGGATCTCGGATATACCCTTACCATGCACCGGATTCTTCCGGAAGAAATAGATTCGCTGAAGCTTCCCGCTTCCTTTTCCAGAGAGCGGACTGCCGGCATTATCTGTATTGAAATGTTT
>CANSLW010000166.1 GCA_947647815.1 uncultured Dorea sp.
TGGATTGGAAGAGTTGTGGTGGCTTGGGCAGTCGGTAAAGCTTAAGCTGTTCCGTCTTGGAAGGCTGCAGTTTGAACCGGTTATGACAGAGAAGGATATGAAGGGAAAAGGGCAGATTATTAAGGCAGGAACGAAGGTATTGAATGTACATATACCGGCGGGAGAGCCGCTAAGGATAGAAGAATGCCAAAAGTCGTTTGAGCAGGCAAAGGAATTTTTTGAAGGAGAATATCAGGTATATGTCTGTGATTCATGGTTGTTGTCCCCGCATTTAAAAGAGATACTTCCAGAGACAAGCAACATTATCGGCTTTCAGAACCTATTTGAGATAACAGAGACTTATTATCGGTATCCTCAGGCAGAACAGAGGATCTTTGGAGAGGTGTTGGAGGATAAGGAGCAGTATCCGGAGAATACGTCTCTTCAAAAAAGAGCAAAAGAATATATACTTTCAGGTCAGGATCTTGGAATAGGAGTAGGATTCTTTGTACAGGACTGACATACAGGCCATAATCAATTCCTGATTGACAATTTCTATATATATACGATGTATATAGAAATTATTGATTTAACATTGAATAGGATTTAGATTATAATTTAGATGTTCAATTACAATTATGTGAAGAAAGGAATTGTTTGTATGAAAAAGAAATGGGTAAGTGTATTATTATGTGCATCAATGGTTGCTGTAATGGCAGCAGGATGTGGGTCAGACTCAGGTTCAGGCTCTGATTCGGGTTCAGGAGACGGGGAGGCAAAGAGTGAGTCTTCTGATGGGAAGACAACCTTGACATTCTGGTGCCATGAGAATGAGCCATGGGTAAAATCTTACAAGGAGATGGCGAAGAAGTTCGAGGATGAGAATCCGGATTATACGGTAGAAGTTCAGGATTATCCGTTTAAAGTATATAATGATAAGATCCAGACCGCGTTAACGTCATCAACAGCAGGACCAGATATTGTGGCGGTATGGGGCGGAACAGCGCCTTCTTTTATTGAGTCAGACGCACTTTCAGAAGTACCAGAAGATCTGGTGAAAGAATTTGAGGAAGATTATATGGCGCCTACGCTTGGAATCTACCAGAAGGAAGGCAAATACTATGGAGTTCCAATGGAATTTAACCTGGAATACGGCGGAATGATTGTGAATAAGAAATTATTTGACGGGGCTAAACTGTCTTATCCTGAGACATGGGAAGATTTGAGAAAGACTTCTAAAGAAGTTTCTAAGAAGAATGGCGATATCGTAGAGATGAAGGGATTTGAGATGATGGATGGAGATTCCCTAATCTGCAATTATCTGGCGATGATTCTTCAGCAGGGCGGACAGTATCTGAATGATGACAACTCTGTTGACTTTGCAACTCCAGAAGGCATCAAAGCGATGGAAGAGATTCTGGATATGTACCAGAGCGGAGAGTGCGATCTTGAGCCTCTGACAGCGGGCGAGTATTGCTTTAACGATGTATATCAGGATAAGGGATATATGGCGTCTGTCGGTTCATGGGGAATCGGTGAAGGTACGGATTCTTATGAGTTGACATATGGTGAAGATTTTGAATATGTTCCGGTTCCGCAGTATGGAGATGAGATGGCGTTTGCTTCTGAGACAGGCTGGGGAATTATTGTTCCAGAGAACGGCGCGAACAAAGAGGCGGCATGGGAATTCGTGAAGTTCTTCAGCGAGCCGGAGAATCTGGTACAGCACAATATCGCATGTAATCAGCTTCCGCCTAGAAAATCTCTCTTAGACAGTGAAGAATACAAAGAGGCGATGCCGAATGTTACATTCTTATTGGACATCCTTCCGAGCGGACAGTGGATGGGACCATATAATACATCAGATATGCGCGAAATCTTCAACCAGATGTTCATAGACCTGTGTCAGTCTGACAGCCCGGATGTAGAGAGCGCATTGAAAGAAGCGTCAGAAAAAATTACGGAAAGCTGCCAGATCAGCTACTCAATGGATTAATCAATCGGCAGAGAGTACAAAAAGTACCCTCTGCCCTTTTTGGAGAGAGGTATGAAGAACAATCGATTTGTAGCTGCGGTGTTGATACCCAGTTTTTTGTTTTTATTTGTGTTCGTGGTATTTCCGGTGGTGTATGGGCTGGGGATATCTTTCTATGAGTACAATCCGGCGAATTCACAGAATCCGTTTACAGGACTTGAGAATTACAGGCGTCTGCTTCAGGACGAGGTATTTTGGCTTTCTGTTAAGAATACGATACTCTTTTGTGTGATTGCAGTGACTGGAAATATTGTGGTTACACTGTTTCTTGCCGAGATTATCTCTATTCTTCCATCGAAATGGATGAAGACTATGTTCCGGACGATTCTTTTTATTCCTTGTATTGCACCTATGGTGGGAACGTCTATGGTGTGGAAGTACGGAATATTCGGCACGGATGGAGGATTACTTAACCGGATTGCGGGAATATTCGGGTTTGCGCCCAAGAACTGGTTTCTGACGACATGGCCTATGTTCATCCTGATTATAGTCTATACCCTGTGGGCGGATATAGGGTATAATGTGGTACTTTTTACTGCGGGACTTGAAGGAGTTCCGAAGGAATTTGACGAGGCAGCAGCGATTGACGGCGCGGGGCCTGTAAGAAGATTCTTATGGATTAAACTGCCGCTGATCGGACGGACGTTTGCATTTGTGGCGATTATGACTATGGCGAATTATTTCCAGATGTTTGCCCAGTTCCGTGTATTTGTGGCTAACGGAGGAAGGAATTATTCGGCGATGGTGCTGACTAATTATGTGTATAAGATGAGCTTTGACAGTTTTGATATGGGGTATGCGTCGGCAGTTGCCGCAGCGTTGTTCGTGCTTGTCTTTATTGTGGCGATGATTCAGAATAAGATGATGCGTTCGGATTGGAGTTATGAATGATGAAGAAAAAATCGGAATATAAGAAATATCATTATATTATTATTGCATTCCTGGGAATATTCTCGGTTATGATGATGTATCCTATGGTCTGGATGTTTCTGACTTCATTTAAGAGTAATGCAGAGATCCGGACACATCGGACAAAATTCCTTCCGGTGGAATGGACAGTGGAAGGGTACCAGAGTGCATTTGAACGGGCGCCGATTGCGAACTGGTTTGCCAACAGCATGTTCGTGACTATATGTATAACAGCTGCAGTAATTCTGACCAGTACCCTGATAGGGTTTATATTTGCCAAATATACATTCAGGGGAAAGAAGGTTTTATTCGTATTGCTTTTGGCGACGATGATGGTTCCCCCGCAGGTTACGATGATTCCCAGATATCTGATGATTCAGAAGCTGCACCTTTTTAACACCCGGTGGGCGTTGATTGTACCGGGCCTTGTCAGTGCATTTTCTATCTATCTGGCAAGACAGTTTATTGCAGATATTCCGGACAGCCTGTGCGATGCGGCTAAGATTGACGGTGCCGGGCCGCTTCGAATCTATTGGCATGTTATCCTGCCTAATATTAAACCTGCGATTGGTTCTATCGGAATATTTACGGCAATGATGCATTGGAATGATTATCTGAATCCGCTCCTGATGCTGAATGATATGGAGAAGATGACATTGCCGCTTGGACTTGTGATTTTCGACAGCCAGAGATCGACAGATCTGTCTGCGACGATGGCGGCGGCAACACTGATTATGCTGCCGATGATTATCATATTCCTGATATTCCAGAAACAATTTATCAAAGGGATGACAATGAGCGGTATAAAATAGAAAGGAAAAATAGTATGTTTAAGCAAAAAGAAGTAAAGTATGAGATGAAGTTGTTAAGTTCCCTGGCGAAGGTGTTCCAGGATGAGACGCCGGTGTATCAGCCGGAATGTCTGAAGCTGAGCGCTTTGTGGGGGGAAACAGTATCTTTCCAGGCGGCGTATACAGGGGATTTCTTCATGCGCGAGCGGTTGGAAGTCAGGGTGCTCTCCCCGCTTGAGAGATGGGTGCGTGTAAGGACTGTTGAACAGGTGCCTGTAGGACGCGCCACAAACGGAATTGTAGACGACAATTATCTGAAGACCACCTCCGGGCTTTATCCGGATTTGCTTAAAGACTTGAAGGATGGAAAGGTAATCGTATGTTCCCATCAGTGGAGAAGTCTCTGGATTGACGTGGATGTGACAGAGGAGATTGAAGCGGGAGATTATGAGATCGAGATTCAGTTAGTCAAGGAAGATGAGGTTGTATGTTCGGCGGTTATGAAGGTCCAGGTGATTGGGGTTGATCTGCCGAAGCTGGATATTATGCATACGGAGTGGATGCATGCGGACTGTCTGGCAGATTATTATCATGTGGAAGTATTTTCAGAGGAGCATTGGAAACTACTGGAGAATTATTTCCATGAGTATGTACAGAGGGGCTGCAATATGATGCTGGTGCCGCTCTTTACTTCACCTCTTGATACGGCGATTGGGCTGGAGAGGACGACGACCCAGTTGATTGAAGTAGAAGTAAAGGACGGGGAATACCGGTTCGGATTCGATAAGATGAAGAGATGGATTGACCTGTGTAAAGCATGCGGCATCGAATATTATGAGATGTCCCATCTGTTTTCACAGTGGGGCGCTAAGTATGCGCCGAAGGTCGTGGCGATGGTAGACGGAAAGGAAGAGAAGATATTCGGATGGCATACGCCTGCAGTGGGAGAGTATACGAAGTTTCTTCACAGTTTCCTGCCGCAGCTGATTGAGAAACTGCGCGAGTGGGAGATTGCCGAGGTTACATATTTCCACATCTCTGACGAGCCAAGGGAAGAGCATCTGGAAAGCTTTAAGGCAGCGAAGGAATCACTTGGGAATCTTCTGGATGGATTCCATACATTCGATGCACTATCCAGCTATGAGTTCTACCGTCATGGTTTAATTGACAAACCGATTCCGGGAAATAATGAGATCGAAGAGTTCCTTGCCCATGGCCTCACGGATATGTGGACCTATTATTGTACCGGTCAGTTCTATGAGGTGAGCAACCGGTTTATGTCGATGCCATCGGCAAGAAACCGGATTTATGGCGTGCAGCTGTTCAAGTATGATATTATAGGGATCCTGCACTGGGGTTATAATTTCTACAACAGCCAGTTTTCGATTGAACATATCAATCCTTATGCGGTGACAGATTCGGATAATGCATTCCCGTCAGGGGATCCGTTCCTGGTATATCCGGGAAGTGACGGGCATCCGGAAGAATCCATCCGTATGATGGTACACTATGAGGCTCTTACGGACTTAAGAGCGCTAAAGCTTCTGGCATCATTGTCCAGTAAAGAACACGTGATGGAACTGATCGAAGGAGAACTTGCCGAGCCTTTGACTTTCAAGAAATACCCGAAGTCAGATATGTATCTGATTACCTTAAGAAACCGGGTGAACCGTGAGATTGCAAGGCTTACTGCTGAAGGAGGAAACTAGTACATCCAAAACTTAATATTCGATGTACTAATATTAAAATATGTGTGAGACAAAGATTGTAAAAACAACCTGCTCTACCTGCGGTCCATGCTGTGAGGTGGATGCATATGTGAGAGACGGAAAGCTGATATCCGTAGAGGGCTCCCGTAATACGCCCATGCAGACTGGAGGACTGTGTGCCAAAGGAGTTGCAGCCACGCAGTATGTCTATAATAAAGAGAGAATCCTGTATCCGATGAAACGCACAGGTGAAAAAGGAGAAGGAAAGTTCGCAAGAATCACATGGGATGAGGCGTATGATATGATTGCCGATAACCTTCTTCGGATTCGTGAGGAATATGGGGCGAAATCGACCGTGTTCTATGCCGGTTATGCCAAATGGTACCGCCCGGCGCTGCTTAGGCTTGCGAATGTATATGGATCGCCGAATTTCTGTACGGAATCCAGTACCTGTTTCCAGGCGGCGGCTCTTGCGTGGCGCGCTGTCTATGGCAACAGAATCTGCGGGCCGGATCTTAAGAACGCGAAGACGCTGCTGATCTGGAGTTCTAATCTGTACCATACGAACACACCGATGAGTAAGGTTTATCAGGGGCTGAAAAAGCGGGGCGTCAAGGTGATAGATGTAGATCCGCGCCATACAGTGACCGCCCATGACGCAGACATCCATTTGCAGCTGATACCGGGAACAGACGGCGCGCTTGCGTTGTCTATGGCTCAGGTGATTATAGAAGAGAATCTGTACGACAGGGAATTTGTAGAGAAATATGTCTATGGTTTCGAGGAATATCGGGAATATGTGCAGGAATTCATCCCTGAGAAGGCGGAGAAGATAACCGGAGTGCCGGCAGAGAAGATTCGCCTGGCGGCCAGAACTTATGCGGGAAACGGACCGGCAAGCCTGATGTTCTCAGCATCGCCGGTTGTGCATCATATCAATGGAGTACAGAATTACCGGGCTGTATTCTCGCTGATTGCACTTACGGGAAACTATGATATTGAGGGCGGTAACCGGACGTGTCCGGGACCGTCTTCCCCTGCAAATGAATTTGGGCAAGTGAGGCGTTTTAACAAAGAAGAGGCAATTGGACAGAAGGAGTTTCCGGTGTGGTTTGATCTGTCCTGTGACGAGGCACAGTGCACGAGACTTGCAGATTACATATTGGAAGAGAAACCATATCCAATTAAGGCGGTATTTGCCATGGGCATGAATCATAGGATGTGGCCTCAGCCTGAGCGTCTGAATCAGGCGCTTGGCAAGTTGGATTTCTATGTAAATGCAGAACTGTTTATGTCTGAATCATCAAAAGCGGCGGACCTTATACTCCCGGCATGTACTTCTTATGAGAGAGAGCAGGTACATGCGGGAAGAGGCGGCAGATTCTTCTTCTCCAATCAGGCGATTGAGCCGG
>CANSLW010000167.1 GCA_947647815.1 uncultured Dorea sp.
CTGGAAAAAGCATTGGAACTGAAAGGTGGAGTTTATAACTTTGGTTCCTCCAATGACAGAAATACATACGAGACAGTTTACGCCGTGTTTAGGGAAATGGGATGGGATATAAGCCGGCTTGAAAGAAATGAAGAAGCATTTGCATCTGCTCCCAGGGATATAAGTATGAATCTTAAGAAATTAAATGATAATGGTATTATATTTTCAACTACATTGACGGCGTTGTTAAAAAATTGTATGGATATGCGAGGAAATTTGTTGACAAGCCTGTCGAAAAGTGATATAAATGCACTATGTGAATAAACAAGACTTGATAGAGGCGCGGGTTTCATCAGTATGCCGGAACAATAGTGTGGGAGACTGTTCCGTCAGAAAGGGGAGACCGCCGAAGGAATGTAAGGAGCGAAAAGAGTTCCTGGGATATCCCAAGCCGCATTCCTGGGACGCAGACAGAATATGCTGCGGACTGTCACATCAGTGGAGCGCTATCATAGGTATAAGATTGTGCAGTCAACAGGTAGATATATGTGTATATCTAAGTAAATGTTATGCCATGAGCGCGCTCGAAAAAGCGTTGTTCATGGTTTTTTTGTTTTATTTTAGAAAGGAAAGAGAGGAAATCTTTACAATGAGAGGAAAGAAAAGAACAGTTTTAAGCATATTCTCTGTGCTGTGTATCCTGGCATGCAGTTCCATGACTGTATTTGCGGCAGATGAAGCGGCAGAATATGTGCCGAAGATGTACGCGTCATTCTGGGCGCTGGTGCCGCCAATTGTTGCTATAGCCCTGGCGTTGATTACGAAGGAAGTGTATAGTTCCCTGTTTGTCGGAATCCTGATTGGAGGAATCTTTTATTCGGGATTTACATTTGAGACTACGGTTACACATGTATTTCAGGACGGTATTGTAGGCGTATTATCTGACAGCTACAATGTAGGTATTCTGGTGTTCCTGGTTGTGCTTGGAATCATGGTGTGCCTGATGAACAAGGCAGGAGGTTCCGCAGCGTTCGGACGTTGGGCAAGCGAGCACATCAAGAGCCGTGTGGGCGCGCAGTTAGCTACAATCCTGTTGGGAGTACTGATCTTTATCGATGATTATTTCAACTGTCTGACGGTAGGAAGCGTGATGCGTCCGGTGACGGATAAGCATAAAGTATCCCGTGCAAAGCTGGCATATCTGATTGACGCCACGGCAGCTCCGGTATGTATCATTGCGCCGATCTCATCCTGGGCGGCTGCAGTTACCGGATTTGTGGAAGGAGAAGACGGATTCTCCATCTTCATCCGGGCGATTCCTTACAACTATTATGCGATACTGACAGTTGTAATGATGGTAACCATCGTTGTCCTGAATATTGATTACGGTTCTATGAAGCTCCATGAGAAGAATGCATTAAACGGTGACCTCTATACGACGCCGGACAGGCCGTATGCCAATGCAGAGGAAGATATAGATGAGAGCAAGGGTACTGTGATTGACCTGGTAGTTCCGATTGTTGTACTGATTATCTGTTGTGTCATCGGCATGATTTATACAGGTGGATTCTTTGATGGATCAGGATTCGTAGAAGCATTCTCCAACAGCGATGCTTCCGTAGGGCTGATGCTTGGAAGTTTCTTTGCACTTGTGATTACCATTGCGTTCTATGCAGTAAGAAAGGTGCTTCGGTTCAGCGAGTCTATGGCATGTGTTCCGGATGGTTTTAAGGCGATGGTGCCTGCAATCCTGATCCTGACCTTTGCATGGACCTTAAAGGCAATGACCGACAGTCTTGGCGCAGCTGAATATGTGGCAGGAATCATGGATTCTGCTGCAGGCGGGCTTGTAAGCCTTCTGCCGGCGATTATCTTCCTGGTAGGATGTTTCCTGGCATTTGCAACAGGTACGTCATGGGGAACTTTTGGAATCCTGATCCCAATCGTAGTTGCAGTATTTGCAGGAACCAATGAGACTATGATGATTATGTCTATCTCCGCATGTATGGCAGGAGCGGTTTGCGGAGACCATTGTTCACCGATATCAGATACGACCATTATGGCGTCTGCAGGCGCACAGAGCAATCACGTCAACCATGTGACAACACAGCTGCCATATGCAGTTACAGCAGCGGCGGTAACATTTGTTACTTATGTGATTGCAGGGTTTGTCAAGAATGCATTTATCTGTCTTCCAATAGGAATTGTGCTGATGATTGGTACTCTGATTGTGATAAAGAAGATGACAGCAGAGAAGTAAGTATTTTATTAATATAAGGTAGTTGTACATAAAAAGAAATCCTTGTGACCAGAAAATGAAGTCATGAGGATTTCTTATATTTTGAATTATGTATGTGAAGCATATATAAAAATGCCTTTACAACAGTTAGTCTAATCTGATAAAGTTATTTGAGAATATTGTCATATGTAGAAAGGATGAGGTAAATGCCAATTGGAATAATTGTTAATGCATTTTCAATAGCGATAGGGGGAGTTCTTGGAGCATTAGTGGGACACAAATTGAGTGAGGAACTTAAGACAAAAGTTCAGATGATTTTTGGAGTGTGTTCGATGTCGATGGGAATTAGCACGATTGTGTTGATGAAGAATATGCCTGCGGTCATATTTTCAATCATCATAGGTACGGCATTAGGAGTAGTAATTCATCTGGAGAATAAGATCAATAGGGCAGGAGCCGGAATGCAGAAGATCATCTCAAAAGTTATACCTTGTGAAACAACGAAGTTGTTTCCCCGCCCGTCAGGGCATGTGTTACGGGATGCCCCGCAGGGTATACATATGGACAGTTCGGACATACCCGAGGAAGAGTTCATGGCGACACTGATTACAGTAATTGTATTATTCTGTTCCAGCGGCACAGGAATCTATGGATCCATTGTATCCGGAATGAGCGGGGATCACAGTATCCTGATCGCCAAGTCTATCCTGGATCTGTTTACAGCGATGATATTCGCATGCACGCTGGGAATGGTAGTGGCGGTAATCGCAGTCCCCCAACTTATCATCTTTTTGATTCTGTTCTTTTGCGCAGGACTGATATTTCCGCTGACGACGCCGGAGATGATTGACGATTTTAAAGCATGCGGAGGAATCCTGATGCTTGCCACCGGTTTCCGCATGATTAAAGTAAAGATGTTCCCGACGGCAGATATGATACCTGCAATGATAATCGTTATGCCAATCAGCTACATCTGGATGACATATGTCCTTCCCCTGGTAAGCTGAAATTTTCCAACCTGTGTGGTCGAAAATCCATTATCAATGTTCAGGCAGTTTAAGAGTCCTCTTAAACTGCCGTTCACATTGAGAAATTTTTTAAAACTTTTTCGAGGAAAATTACTGGCTGATTCATCTAATAAGTGTAAAACGAATAAAGAAAGGTCCGGAACTTTCGGAGAGGAGCACTTATGGATACACTGGTTCGACAGGCAAGAAAGCATGACAAAGATGCTTTCTGCCAATTGATAAAACTTCACACTCCCAGTATGTATAAAGTTGCAAAAGCAATATTGAAAAATGACGAAGATGTGGCAGACGCTATTCAGGAGACGGCGTTGGCATGCTGGGAGAAGATAGAGACTCTAAAGAAAGATAAATATTTTAAAACATGGCTGATACGTATACTGATTAACCATTGCAATCTGATATACAGACAGAGAAGCAGAATGATCTCAGAAGTAGTACTTCTGGAGGAAGGACGAACAGAAGAAAATTATTCGGCGGTTGAGTGGAAAGAATTCTTAAAATGTCTTGATGAAAAGTACCGTGTAGTGACAGTGTTATATTATGTGGAAGGATTCAAGATCAGGGAGATAGCACAGATTCTTGATATCAGTGAAAAGACTGTAAGCGGCCGCCTGGCAACGGCCAGAGACAGAATAGAGAAACAATATACGCGCGAAAAGCCGCAGGCAGTCATATATCAGATGCGGGAGAAGAATTTGCAGAAAAAGGAGATATTATTATGAGTCAGTTTGAAGATATGATGGATAGAATCAGTAACAATAATGAAGTTCCGGACCGGGTATGGAAGAAATTGGACTATGTACTTGATGATCTGCCTGAACATGAGGAAAGCGCCGGAATAAACAGAAGAGGACACCGGATTACGGCTACGGCCGCAGCGGTGGTTGTAGCTGCAGGAGCGGCACTTTGCTGTGCGAATCCTACATTTGCCGCTAAGATTCCATTTATCGGGAAGATATTTGCAGAAGTAGAGAATGAAGTTCCGTTTTCAGGAAATTATAGTGAGAAAGCAAATGTTCTGTCACAGGGAGCAGAGGGAGATGAAAGCGGAAACGCTGTTGGCAGTGAAGGGATTGTTAAGGAAGATGCAGGAGTAAAGGTTACCGCATCGGAAGTATATTGTGACGGATTATCAGTGTTCCTGACAACAGAGGTCGAAGTGGAACAAGGAGGACTTAAGAATATGCCGGGACATTATATTGGCGACGGTGATGCTACGGCTGAGATGATGTATCTAAGAGGCAGTTGGAACTTGTCAGACGGCACTCCTATAGAGTTAATGAATGATAATTTGGAAGGTAAGGTAGTGGACGACCATACTTTTGTGGGGATGCTGAAGCTGAACCTTCCGGAAAACGGTATGGCGGACGGAAAAGTACAGCTTAATTTATCCAGTGTCGGATGGGATGATGTTACGAAGTTAGATGCAGAGGATATCTCAGAATCCTATCGTATGGAGGGACAGTGGAATTTTGATATTCCGTTTACAGTAGATACAGAATCGGTAAAGGAAATTGCAGTAAATAAAGAAGCCGGCGGATATACATTGGAAAAAGTATTCGTATCTCCATATCAGGTAGTAACTTATGTGAATGTTCCGTTTACGGAAAGGGAGATTACCAGAGAAGAGTTTGATGAAATGATGGATGAAAAAACCGGAGGGGAAGGAGACCCTGGAATCAGCTATGAAGAATATGTGGAGATGGCAGGAAGAGATTATCAGGAGTGTGAGACGGTGATCTGCAACCAGGACGGAGAACTGCTCTTCTCTAATCCGGACGGATACGGTAAAACAGTGGCGGCTGTGGATGGAAAAGAGATAACTATGCTCCATGTGTTTGTATTTGATAATTTTGAAGATGACATCGAGATAGAAAAAAGCCGTCTTGACGATGGGATTGTCGATATGAAAAAAGCAAGTGAGAAGGCGGTAATTTCTACAGAGATTGCTGTAAAATAATAAAATATATGAATTACAGGGTGTGCCGGGTACGGTACACCCTTTCATTATCGTATGTAAAATAGCACCAGTAGCGGGTATTTTGTATTATGTGTGTAAATGGATTAGATTTTTCCGAAATATCATATATTTTCTCTTGTAGAGTAGGTGGAAATTGGATAGAATGTGTATAAAAGCTTTTTCGGAATTGAAAGGAGAAAAATATAGCAGATGAGTATCAGAGACTTGAAGACATATGAGATTATAAAGGAAGAAGAATTAACCGGAATCCAGGCGAAAGGCTGTCTGCTTCGGCACAAGAAGAGCAGGGCGAGGATTCTTTTGATAGAGAAGGACGACAACAACAAGGTATTCAGTATCGGATTCCGCACGCCTCCTGATAACAGCACGGGAGTGCCGCATATTATGGAGCATTCAGTGTTGTGTGGTTCTAAGAATTTTCCGGCGAAGGATCCATTTGTGGAGCTGGTGAAGGGTTCACTTAATACATTCCTGAATGCCATGACCTATCCGGATAAAACGGTGTATCCGGTAGCAAGCTGTAACGATAAGGATTTCCAGAATTTAATGCATGTATATATGGATGCCGTGCTTTATCCCAACATCTATAAGCATGAAGAGATCTTCCGCCAGGAAGGATGGAGTTATAAGTTAGATTCCGCAGAGGACAAGTTAGAGTATAATGGTGTTGTCTATAATGAGATGAAGGGTGCATTCTCTTCACCGGAGGGAGTCCTTGACCGTGTGATTTTAAATACTTTGTTCCCGGATACCTCTTATGCAAATGAGTCCGGAGGAGACCCGGAGGTCATTCCGGAACTTACCTATGAACAGTTCCTTGACTTCCACAGGAAATACTATCATCCGTCCAACAGCTACATCTATCTGTACGGGGACATGGATATGGAAGAGAAGCTTGATTGGCTTGACAGAGAATATCTAAGTTCTTTTGACGCCAGAGAGGTAGATTCCAGGATTCGGTATCAGGAACCCTTTACAGAGATGAAAGAGAATATCATCCCATATTCCATAGCAAGCGATGAATCGGAAGAGGACAATACTTATCTTTCATACAATAAAGTAATCGGAACAAGCCTTGACAAAGAGTTGTATCTGGCATTCCAGATCCTTGATTATGCGCTGCTTTCCGCGCCGGGGGCACCGCTTAAGAAAGCCCTGACAGACGCGGGCATTGGAAAGGACATCATGGGTTCCTATGACAATGGAATCTATCAGCCTATCTTTTCTGTGATTTCAAAGAATGCCAACGAAGACCAGAAGCAGGAATTCGTAGAACTGATTGAACGTGTACTTTCTGACATCGTGAAGAACGGAATAGATCAGAAAGCACTGGAAGCAGGGCTTAATTATCATGAATTCCGTTATCGGGAGGCCGATTTCGGCAATTATCCAAAGGGACTTATGTATGGCCTGCAGATGATGGACAGTTGGCTCTACGATGAAGAAAAGCCGTTTATCCATGTAGAAGCATTAGAAACTTTTGAATTTTTGAAAAGTCAGGTGGGGACTAGATATTATGAAGAACTGATTCAGAAATATATTCTTGATAATACTCACGGAGCGG
>CANSLW010000168.1 GCA_947647815.1 uncultured Dorea sp.
CGTGGAAACGCAAAATCTCTGTTTTGCAGGCTTTTTATCAATATATTTTGATTCCTGAAGTTCCATCTGCTGGACTACCTGCCTTGCATATCCTAAAAACTCCATGCCCTCCTTTGTCAATGCCACTCCTGCCCGGCAACGGTTGAAAATTGTGATTCTAGCTTCCTTTTCTACCTCTTTGATAGCGCCAGAAAGACTTGGTTGGGAAATATACAGTTCTTTTGCTGCTTCTGTAATAGAACCTCTTTCCGCAACGATTATCATATATCTTAATTGTTGTAACGTCATACTTCCTCCAATCTAAGCAACCTGATAATTTAAGTTCCATAGCTGCCTCCTACTGATTTTAATATACGTTTTATATCGTAATTAACACTTTATCAACATATTTCATGCTTAATTTTATCATATTTTCCAACAGACAAAGATATAAATAAACTATGCTTTAACATAGTTTCAACCTATCTTTCCATCACCTAAAACATATAATCAACTCCAGTTTATATGTCCGCCATATTTACTGCAAATGAGACCGTGTAGTTATCGGGCTTTGGCTTGTATAACAGTCTCACCCTCATTTACAGCCTAAAATGCTTTCTGTTCATCAGACCAGAGATTTGCCTAAAACTTCCTTCAGATTCGCAGTCACCCACGACACCCTTGGTCTTGTCTATATCCTTCCCATTACTAGGGTGGATTAAGGACTTTCACCCGCTAGTGACGTGCGCCGCAAGGCACACTAAAAACGCTGTACCCCAATAACTATAAGGGGTACAGCGTTTTTTTACTTATATCCTCTAAACTAATGCAACTGTTTCACGGGCAATTGCTAATTCTTCGTTGGTTGGAATTACCATAACCTTTACCTTAGAATCTGCTGTGGAGATTGTGATCTCTTCGCCGCGTTTATTATTTGCCTCTGCATCGATCTCGATTCCAAGATATCCAAGATACTTCATTACAGATGCACGTACTGTTCCGGAGTTCTCTCCGATACCTGCCGTAAATGCAATCACATCTACGCCGTTCATAGCTGCAACATAGCTTCCTACATATTTTGCAACACGGTAACCGAATACTTCAAGCGCAATTCTTGCTTCGTTATTTCCGGAGTTGGCACCTTCTTCAAGATCACGGAAATCACTGGACAGATTATTGGAAAGTCCGAATACACCAGATTTCTTGTTCAGCATATTCATAAGTCCTGCAATATCAAGTCCTTCTTTCTTAGCAATGAACTCTAAGATTGCCGGATCGATATCTCCGGAACGTGTTCCCATTACAAGTCCTTCCAAAGGAGTCAGCCCCATAGAAGTATCTACGGACTGTCCGTTCTCTACTGCACAGATGCTGGCACCATTACCTAAGTGACACACGATAGTCTTCACCTGGTCATATGGTTTCTCTACTAACTCTGCCGCTCTCTTGGATACGAAGCTGTGGCTTGTTCCGTGGAAACCGTATCTTCTTACTTTGTATTTGTCATAATACTCGTATGGAAGGCCGTACATATAAGCCTTCTCCGGCATAGTCTGATGGAAAGCTGTATCAAATACTGCTACCATCGGTGTGCCCGGCATTAACTCCTGGCATGCATTGATACCAATAAGGTTTGCAGGATTATGAAGCGGTGCAAGATCATTACACTCCTCGATTGCCGCTTTCACTTCATCCGTAATCACTACGGAACTTGCAAATTTCTCTCCGCCATGTACCACACGGTGCCCAACAGCGCCAATCTCACTTAAGCTCTTTACAACACCTGTATTCTCATCTGTCAGAGCATCGATTACGAACTGGATTGCTTCTGTATGAGTCGGCATAGCCTTGTCAGATTTTACTTTCTCCCCGCCTTCCGGCTGATAGGTAAGACTTCCGTCGATTCCGATTCTCTCGCAGAGTCCCTTTGCCAGAACCTGCTCTGACTCGGAATTGATCAATTGAAATTTCAATGATGAACTTCCACAGTTAATAACTAATACATTCATTTGTTTTTTCTCCTTCTCATTATAATATTAGTGTAAAACACCTCGCTAAGTGTTTATGCCATACATTGAACAGCAGTGATGGCTACTACGCCTTCGATATCCTGTGCGCTGCATCCGCGGGACAGGTCATTAACCGGCGCTGCGATTCCCTGGGTAAGCGGTCCATATGCTTCTGCCTTTGCAAGTCTCTGAACCAGCTTGTAGCCGATATTTCCTGCGTCTAAATCCGGGAATACCAGTACGTTGGCTTTTCCTGCTACCGGGCTTCCCGGTGCCTTGGATGCCCCAATCTCTGGTACGATTGCCGCATCTAACTGGAATTCTCCGTCAAGCATCAGGCCTTCCGGCGCATTTTCCTTCGCGATACGTGTTGCCTCGACAACCTTGTCCACATCCGCATGCTTAGCGCTTCCCTTTGTAGAATGGGAAAGCATAGCTACGACCGGTTCTTTTCCAGTCAGGGTTCTGAATGACTCTGCTGAAGAAAGCGCGATGGCCGCTAATTTCTCCGGATCCGGATTCTGCTCAAGGCCGGAATCTGCAAAGATAAACGTTCCGTCTGCTCCCATATCGCAATCCGGTACTACCATTACGAAGAACGCGGATACTAACTTGGTTCCTGGCTTTGTCTTTAAGATCTGAAGACACGGCCTTAATGTATCTGCCGTTGAGTGGCATGCTCCGGACACCATACCGTCGGCATCTTTCATCTTAACCATCATAACGCCATAGTACAGATAATTCGTCAGCAAGAGCTCTCTTGCCTGTTCTTCTGTCATACCCTTCTTCTGTCTTAACTCAACAAGCTTTGCGATGTAAGCATCCGTCTTCTCATTGGTTGCCGGATCAACAATCGTAGCGCCGCTGATATCGAAAGAACCTTTGTTCTTCGCAATCTCTTCTTCACTTCCAACCAGAATCAGATTAGCTGTTCCTTCCCTGAGGACTGCTTCGGCAGCTTCGTAGGTTCTGATGTCTTCTGTCTCTGGCAGCACGATCGTCTTTTTGTTCGTCTTTGCTTTTGCTTTGATTTCATCTATAAATCCCATGATTAATAGACTCCTTTCCATATATTCTCAATATTTCTTATTATAATACAAAGAGACCTTGCGGACAAGGTCTCTTCTTCGAATCTTATGTCTATTTTTTCGTACATTAATACTCGCCTTTTTCGTACTGTTTCTGAGTGATCTCTTTTGCATCTGCTGGCAGCTCAGGTATCGTTTCACATGCATCTCCGGTCAGATAAGTGGTCACAGACATCTGGGACACAGACGGATTCGTATCTCCTCCGGCAGCAAAACTCTCATTCACAAAAGCTTTTGCCTCCTCAAGGCTCATTCCATCTTCAAGAAAACCTTTCAACCATTGTAATTTCATGCTAAAATCCCAGAATTCAGTTAAGGCCGGATCAGTTTTCTCAATTTCGTCCTCTGATTCACTGCGCACTAACTTATGATCTTCGGTAGTAAGATAGTAAATTGCCGTACCAGCTTCCACCTTATCCTTCTGTTCTTCAGTCTGTGCATTTGAGACTTCTACATAAGCATCCAGCGCATCAGACATACCTTCTATCATTGCAATGTCTTCTTCTGTCCATTCACGGTCCGCCAGCACAGATTCTCTGCTGATTTCGTCTCCCCAGAGGAATTTAGAAGTATAGTCTACACGCAGTTTCACGACAGACACACCGTCAATCTCTTCTTCTCCTTCTTCCGTCACCTTTACATCCGAATACTCTATAGATTCATTTGTCTCGAATGGTTTGCTACTATCCTCCTTAACCCTGTCAGAATAGACTCTATATGCATCTTCATCCACGAGAACCTTCAAAGTAACTTCTGTGCCATCCTGAGAATAACCGGTTGTATACATATACTCGTTATCCCCTTCTTTTGCATAAAAGATCACATCAGTATATTCCTCTGTGACATACTTTTCCATCACAATCTGTCTGCCTGTATCAATGACTGTAAAAGTCTGCTGGTCATCCGTGCTGCCATCCTGCCTCGTATATGTTGCACTCAAGGCTTCTTCTCTGACTTCCTCTGCTTTATACTCTTCACATGCTTCCTGGATCCAGACCAGTTTCTCATCAACTTCCTCTTCCGGCTCTTCTTCCTGCTGCTCTTCTCCAACACTTTCTTCTGTTGCAGAATCTGCTTTACCCACACCGTCTTCGTCACTCTTTCCGCCGCATCCCACAGGCAGTACCATTGCCATGCACAGCAAAACTGCCAGTACCTTACTTCTTTTTTTCATAACACTTTTCCTCTCTTTCACAAAATAATTCAGGGGCAGAAACACTCTTCCGCCCCTGAATCTTTACTGATTATACCATATATTGTCAGACAACGCAACTACTTATAATGCAAACACAGCACTTACGATTGCAAAGTACACACTGATCGTACTGATATCCACCAGAGTAGAGATCAGCGGTGTCGCCATGATCGCCGGATCAAGCCCTACCTTCTCCGCGATCAATGGCAGCGTACACCCTACCACTTTCGCGATAATGACCGTACACGCCATTGTTACTCCTATCGTAACCGCCATCGTAGCATCCCCCTGTCCCATCAGCATAATCCGTATTCCATTGACAACTGCCAGCACGATACTGATGCAGACTGCAATCCTCACTTCTTTCCAGATAACCTTCAGTACATCTGCGAACTCAATCTCTCCTACCGCAAGTCCACGAATCACCAGTGTAGAACTCTGAGAGCCACAGTTTCCGCCTGTACCAGTCAGCATAGGAATAAACCCGGCAAGCTGCGGCATAACTGCAAGAGCGTTCTCATAACTATTCATAATCATCTGCGTCACGGTTGCAGAAAGCATCAGGAACAACAGCCATGGAATACGGCTTTTGACATGTTCTATCACCGTTGTCCCAAAATAAGACTCCTCACTCGGATTAACACCAGCCATGATACTGATATCTTCTGTCGTCTCTTCCTGCAATACCAGCATGGCGTCATCAACCGTTACAATTCCTACCATACACATCTCATGGTCCACGATAGGCAGTGCAATCAGTCCATACTTGGTGATTGTCTTTGCCACATCTTCCTGGTCGTCCGTCGTCTGTGCATAGAGCATATTCGTATCCATAATCTCTTCCATCAGTTTCGATTCGCTGGTGGTCAGCAATTCCTTGACGTCTACCACTCCGATCAGTTTCTTCTTCTCTGTTACATAACATGTATAAATCGTCTCACGATTTAAACCCACCTGCCGGATCTTTAGGATTGCTTCCGCAACTGTCATATCTCTGCGAAGAGCAATATAATCCACATTCATCACACTTCCGGCACTTTCTTCAGGATATTGAAGCAACTGGTTAATCTGCCTGCGTTTCTCCTCATCTGTCATCATAAGAAGCCTGTCCACCACATTCGCCGGCATCTCTTCTAACACATCGACCGTATCATCGAGGTACATCTCTTCCATGACTTCCTCAAGCTCTGAATCCGTCAACGCGTTAATCAGTATCTCACGCATATCACTATTCATATATGCAAATGTCTCTGCCGCCTCTTCTTTGGCAAGGAGTCGAAAGACCATAACCATCTGCTTCTGCTCGAATTCCTCTAAGATATCTGCCAGGTCAACTGGATACATATTATTCTCTAATTCTTCTTTCAACTGTTTATACTGACGTTCCTCCAGCATCTGCAAAATACGCTCTTCCGTCAGTTCTTCTTTCCATTCTTCAACCCATTCCTCACTCATTATGTACCCTCCTTCCTGACACACTAATTACTGTTTTGTTACCCCCCGCTTCTGTACCATTCACAAAACATAACTTTAACAAAACATTTACACCCCCAACTTTAATATAGTATAATCAATTTTAGATAGATATACAAGGAGATTCTCATGAAAATAGTTGGATTGATTACAGAATATAACCCATTTCACAATGGTCATTTGTACCATATTGAGAAAGCAAAAGAGATTACTGGCGCCGATTCCGCCATCGTTGTCATGAGCGGTAATTTTGTACAAAGAGGCGCTCCGGCCATCATGCCCAAACACCTGCGGGCAGAAGTTGCACTTGAAGCAGGCGCCGATATTGTATTCGAACTGCCTGTCTGCTATGCAGCCGGAAGCGCAGAATACTTTGCCGCCGGAGCAATATCCCTATTTGAGCAGCTAGGCTGTGTAGATTCTATATGCTTTGGCAGCGAATGCGGCGATTACAGATTATTAGAACAGATTGCCCGTGTCACCGCTGATGAACCCGAAGGATATCGTACAATTCTTCAGGATGCTTTAAAAAAAGGCATGTCATTCCCCCGGGCGCGCCAACATGCCTTGATAAATTTTTTGAAAGACGATTCACTGGATATAGTTCTTGAACAGCCGAATAATATTCTTGGAATTGAATACATCAAAGCGCTGTACCAGAAACAAAGCCACATCCATTCTTATACAATTAAACGCATAGTGTCCGGCTATCATGATACGAATCTTACAGAAACTTACAGTTCTGCTTCCGCAATCCGCAAGCTATTAAGCTTCGCCAGCCAGTCCATTAGTCTGGAACAGGAAGGCATGTTCGATGAACCCTCCATGGCAGAAGTACTGACTCGCTTAGAAGATCAGGTGCCTCCATCCTGTATCCGTATGCTGGAAGATATGCACCGGACCCGTTATCCAATCTATGCAAATGATTTTTCTCTTTTATTAAAATATCAGCTTCTTAGAGAGACTGCCTTCCTGTTCCAGACTAATGGACTGGCTG
>CANSLW010000169.1 GCA_947647815.1 uncultured Dorea sp.
AAAATTAAAATAAGCGCCGCCGGCGCTTATTTCTATCTCTAAATAGCTTTGCAAGCAAGACGATAAGCCGGGTTATGTCGTTGGGTAATCATCTATCTAGCCCCGCCGTTGCCGACGGGGTCAAGCAACCTACCTAAGACGTGACGGGCCGCCACATTGTCTTTATCCGGTCTTGCTTCGGATGGGGTTTACATATGCCCCCGCTGTTACCAGCAGGGCGGTAGTCTCTTACACTGCCCTTCCACCCTTACCATATACATGGCGGTACATTTCTGTTGCACTTTCCTTGGAGTCGCCTCCACCGGACGTTATCCGGCATCCTGCCCTGTGAAGCCCGGACTTTCCTCACCTGCAGCCTTTCGGCTCTAGTGTCAGTACACTAGTGCAGCTGCGATTACCTGTCTTACTCGCCAACGTATCCAATATATCACAGGAAACAGCAAAAAACAAGAGTCGATTCTCATTCACCTTCGTAGTCCGCGAACATGTGAAGCTTCAATATTGAAGAGAGTTCTCTAAGGACATACTGTCCTGCAAGACTGTTTCCCTTCTCATCCAGGGAAGGCCCAAAGATTCCGATTCCCATCCGCTTATCTACTACCGACAAGATTCCTCCTCCCACGCCGCTCTTTGACGGAACACCGACTTCCACCGCAAACCGCCCGGAACCATCGTACATTCCGCATGTCAGCATGATTGTCTTCACAGTCTGCACCACGCGGCTGTGCAGCAGCCTCTCTCCTGTTACCGGGTGTATTCCGCCGGATGCAAGCACCAGTCCGAAACCTGCAAGGCTTGCCGCCGTCACGCTAAGCGAACACATCCGTACGTAGAAGTCCAGACTTTCCTCCACACTATTCGCAAGAATCCCTTTACTCTCCAGAAGATATGCAATTGCTTTATTTCTGGAAATATGATCCATCTCTGAACGATAAACCTTCTCATCTAGTGTAATATCATCATCCACACAAAGTTTTCTTGTAAACCAAAGCATTTTCTCAAAACTTACTTCCGATACCAGGTGGCTTGCGATAGCAATCGCACCGGAATTAATCATCGGATTAGAAGGATAATCACTGGTAAGGTCAAGCTTTACCAGTGAATCAAAAGAATCCCCCGAAGGTTCCATACCCACCCTGTCGAATGTCTTCTCGAATCCACACCGTTCCAGCGCTACCGCCAGTGATATCACTTTTGAGATACTCTGGATTGTGAACCTGACGTCTGCATCACCGCTCTTATGATAGATTCCGTTCCCTGTACATACACATACTCCCAGATATTCTTTATTGACACGTCCAAGTTCCGGGATGTATGACGCCGTCTTCCCTAGTACAGTTATCTTCTTCCCATTCTGTACCGCATTATCTAATATGTTTTCCATATATTTATCCTCATTTTTCATGTTACTCTTAGACGAAACATCCTTATGCTCAGGCAAATGCCGCATCAACAACGCATAGTCTATATCACAAGCCCCGCGTCCTCTATCAAATCTTTCCCGTCCGCCGCGCCTGTCGCCAGTGCATCGCACCGTTCATTCTGCGGATGTCCGTCATGGCCTTTTACCCAGTGAAATGACACTTTATGCGGTTCCTTGGCAGCAAGAAGCCGTTTCCACAGGTCCATATTCTTCACCGGCTCATTCTTCCCTCGTTTCCAGCCTTTTTTAATCCATCCTTCTATCCAGTGCTGGTTAAATGCATTCACCACATACTGTGAATCAGAATATACCTCCACCTCACATGCCCTGTTAAGTGCTTCGAGTCCTGCAATCACCGCCATCAGCTCCATACGGTTGTTCGTCGTCTTCTGATATCCCTGGGACAATTCCCTCGTATGCAATGCCCCTTTCGTATCTACATATTCGAGCACAGTTCCATATCCGCCTGGCCCGTCCGGATTCCCTCTTGCCGCTCCATCTGTAAATATCTTCACTTTCATCTGTCTTTCCCCTTCTATAGGCTTGTCCTTATTTTCAGAATCCTATTTCAAATACCTGCAAGTCCTCTCTTATCCGCATCACCTTATTTCGGTAAGGTTCCGATAACGGATCCTGATACAGCCTGTCACAGGTCTCATAATGATTCCACATATGCATAGGAAACGCACATTTCGTATCTATATGCCTCATAAAATAATCAAATCCCCACAGATACTGTTCCTCTTGCCTTGGATCCAGAGTCAGGAAGGCAACATCTACGTTGATGCCTTCCATCTTACGAATCTCTCGCTGATATCTCTGGCGCATCATCTCGTTATAAGTTTCCCCTTCCTCTACCCAGTGCCACCAGTTCAGGTCCCCTGCATGATAAATTACCTTCTCACGGCCTTTTGTGCCTTCCGGAATACAGCGCACCAGAAATGCTACTCCTTCGTCAGTGGAACGCAAAGTACGGACTTTGATTTCCTCGAATTCCAACTCCTGCCATGGTCCCACATACGTGACCTTCTCTTCCGGTCCTTTCGCCTTGATATCATCAGATAAGATGTAACGTATATTGGAATACTTTTTCTCCCATTCAAAGATCTTTTTATTGAAATGATCCGGATGAACATGGCTTGCGAACACATAGACCTTCGCTGTCGGAGATACTTCTGGCATCTTCCCATGATAATAATCGAAGATCAGTACAACGTCTCCCGCCTCCACCATGTATCCACTATGTCCTATATAAGTTACTTTCACAGGATTGTCCCTCCCTGTATTACTTCAACAGCGTGCATCAGTTCCGGGAGAAGATACCTCAGGCTTTCTTTTACTGCCTGCGGCTTTCCCGGCAGATTCACAATCAATACGTCCTTGCGGATTCCTGCCGCGCTTCTGTTTAGCATTGAGCGCTTCGTCATACTCATCGTATGGGCCCGCATTGCCTCTGGAATCCCAAGGACCGGTCGTTCCACAACATCCATGGTAGCTTCCGGCGTACAATCCTGCGGTCCTAAGCCTGCCCCTCCTGTTGTCAGCAACAGATCTGTCAGATGACTGTCTGCCATTCTCTGCATCACTGTTGACAGTACTTCCCTGTCTAATGGAAGAGCCCGCATAAATGTAATCTCACATCCGGCCTCTTCCATAATCTCCTTAATCGCATCTCCGCTTACATTCTCTTCGATTCCTTTATATACATCCGTACTTGCTGTAATAATCGCAACCCTCATATCGTACCTCCATTTGTTCTTTTGTATACCGTGTCTTCGATTTTATACCTTTTACCCCAATAATGCAACGATAACCATATAGATTCTTACATTATATAATAATACAAACCATTCCGCCATTACTGTCGTTTACAATCTTCTGCATGGTATCCTGTAATTTCTCCTGGCTCTCATCATTAATCATCGCCATCTTATTCTGCATACCATCCATTACCAGTTCTTCGATAGATTTGCCAAATATATTGGTTCCCCATATTCCTTCTTCGCTTTCTTTCGCATCTTTAATATAATGAATCAAATCCTGCGCCTGTTGTTCATTCCCCACAATCGGCGCAATCTCCGTCTCAATATTAGCGCGGATAAGATGAATCGAGGGTGCCTCCGAATGAATCTTAACCCCGTACTTATTCCCTTGCTTGATGATTGTGGGTTCTTCTAACGTAATCTCTTCCTTCTTCGGGCTCACCACTCCGTATCCCCGCATTCTCACCGCAGCAAATGCATCTTTAACCCCTTCATATTCTGTCTTCAATTCCGACAGATTCTTCATCGCCGTAATTAATTCATACTGTCCTGCAATATGCGTGCCGGTCAGTTCACTTAACATCTCATAGTAAAATCTGTCCGCAACATCAATCCGTATCTTTACGCACCCTGTATCCATCTCGATATGATCAACTTTAATCTCTTCGATATACTGGCATTCCGGCATCTCAATCCCTGCCACTGCATCACGTATCTCACCAAAACGGTTCATAATATCCTTAATATGTACCAGCATTTCCTGCTTAATCTTATGATCTCTTGGCAGCATCTCAACCCACTTCGGAATAAAGAACTGCACTTCAGAAACCGGGAATTCATAGAGTACTGCCTCCATAATCCGGGTAATATCATCCTCCTTTAACTGCTCACAGTTTACCGGAATTGCCTGTACGCCATATTGCTGCCCACATTCTTCTGCCACCTGTCTTGCCTCATCTCCGTATGGTTTCTTTGAATTCACCAGTACAACAAAGGGTTTTCCGATATTCTGCAGTTCCCGTATAGTCTTCTCTGTTCCTTCCCGGTAATTCTCCCGCGGAATATCCGTAATGCTCCCGTCCGTCGTAACCACAATTCCTATGGTGGCATGGTCATGTATTACCTTCCGGGTCCCGATACTTGCCGCTTTGGTAAACGGAATCTCATGGTCAAACCAGGGGGTCTTGACCTGGCGCTCTTCACTGCCCTCCACATGACCCGAAGCCCCCTCCACCATGTAACCCACACAGTCTATCAGCCGCACCCTCACCGCCACATCCTCTGATAACTTTATCTCTGCCGCTTCCTTCGGTACAAATTTCGGCTCCGTTGTCATAATCGTTCTTCCTGATGCAGACTGTGGCAGCTCATCTTTTGTCCTTGCCTTTCCATGCTCATCTTCCATATGCGGCAGCACCAATACATCCATGAATCTCTTGATGAATGTTGACTTTCCCGTCCTGACTGGTCCTACGACTCCTATGTATATCTCTCCATTAGTTCTGGCCTGTATATCTCTGTATAAATGATAATGATCCATACGCCTGCCCCTTCCATTCGTGCTGTTAGAATATATGCTCCATCCAAATTATTTAGACTACTTTTCAAATAAGTTTTACTATAAAAAATGATAGTTAACATCTATGGATTTCTATGTATTTTCACATTTGATTACCTCACACATTTTTGTTAAAATAAAGTCAAAGAATAGTGGACACCCACAAAATCTAAAATATGAGGAGATAATAAAATGGAAAGACATCAAATCACAGGTCATACCGAACTAATCGGATTAATGGCATATCCTATCAGACATTCACAGTCACCCGCAACCCACAATGCCGCTTATGAAAAATTAGGACTTGATATCGTGAATCTTGCATTTGAAGTAGATGCTTCGGAGCTTGAAGATGCCATCAAAGGACTTCGTGCCTTGAAACTGCGAGGCTCTAATATTTCTATGCCTAACAAGACTATCGTACACAAATATCTAGATGAAATCTCTCCCGCCGCCAAACTTTGCGGCGCTGTCAATACTGTTGTAAACAAAGACGGTTACCTCATCGGGCATATCACAGACGGTATCGGCTATATGCAGTCCTTGAAAGATAATCATATTGATCCAATCGGAAAGAAAGTCACCATCGTCGGTTCCGGCGGCGCCGCCACTGCCGTCCAGATCCAGGCGGCGTTGGATGGCGTTGCCGAGATATCTATCTTCGCACGTGATGACAAATTCAAGGCGAATGCCCTTGAGACTGTAGAAAAGATTAATTCCAGCACCGGCTGCAAAGCCTCTTTCTATCCTTTGGAAGATCTAGACTGTCTGAAAGCAGAGATGGCATCCAGTTACCTGTTTACTAATGCAACCGGCATGGGAATGAAACCAATGGAAGGGATGACTTATATTCCAGATACTTCGTTCTTCCGCCCGGATTTTATCGTGACAGACGTCATCTACTCACCCCATATGACGAAGATGCTTGAGATGGCAAAAGAAGCTGGCTGCAAGATTATGAACGGTCAGGGCATGATGCTGTTCCAAGCAATCGCTGCCATAGAACTGATGCTTGGACAACGGGTAGACAGCGAATACATGAAAGAAAAACTAGGAATACGGTACGAATATTAAGGAAGGGAAAATTAGTATGAATACTATAAAAATAAGAAACCTTGAGTTAGGAGCAGGGATTCCTGCTATATGTATCCCTAATGTAGGGAAAACTAAGGAGGAGATTATTTCTCTGACCAGGCAGTATAAGGGCATGCATATGGACTTGATGGAGTGGCGAGTCGACTGGTTTGAAGAAGTTGAGGATATTGAAAAAGTAAAGGATGTTCTGACAGAAGTGCGCCGGGCTCTTGGAGATACTCCGCTGCTTTTCACTTTCCGTACTAAAAAAGAAGGCGGAGTCCATGAGATGTCCACTGACGCTTATGCTGACTTAAATAAAACGGTTGCAGCAACTGGTATGGCGGATTTGATTGATGTGGAGATCTTTACCGGAGATGAGATTGTGGCGAATCTGATTGCATCTATTCATGAGAGTCATACAAAGGTTGTGGCTTCCAATCATGATTTTGACAAGACACCGGCACAGTCTGATATCGTATACCGTCTGCGCAAGATGCAGGATATGGGGGCGGACATTCCTAAGATTGCCGTTATGCCTCAGAGTAAAAAAGATGTCCTCACACTTCTTGCCGCAACAGAAGAGATGGCTTCTGACTATGCGGACCGGCCAATCATCACTATGTCTATGTCCGGCATGGGCAGTTTAAGTCGCATTTCATGTGAAGTGTTCGGGTCCTGCCTTACCTTCGGATCCGGTTCCATGGCTTCTGCCCCAGGACAGATTGGCGCAGAAGAGTTATACGATGTTCTCCAAAGCGTACATAATGCTTTATAAAATATTTTCACCTGTGCGCCTGCACAGGTGAAAATATTTACAACTCTGCCGTCTTCTTTGCAGTCAGCTGCTTAATCTCGTCTTCTCTCTTTTTGTCAACCTCGTATTCGCCGTAGTTATTTACAGGCCCATCGAGAAGGGCT
>CANSLW010000170.1 GCA_947647815.1 uncultured Dorea sp.
TCCTCCCGGCATATGCACGATAACTTTATTATTCGTCATCCCAAGCTTATATGCCACTCCTGCCGCCGCACATGCGCCGGTTCCTGATGCCAGTGTATAGCCTGCCCCTCTTTCATAGATCTCAATCGCAACATGTTCTTTATCGATAACTTTCATAATCTGTGTATTCACACGATTCGGAAAATATCTTGCCATCTCTGCATAATCGCCAATCTTGCATACCAGCGGCTTGGATATCTCACGCATCGGAATTACACAATGCGGATTTCCAATAGTCACACAAGTAACCGGATAAAGTGTTCTTCCAAATACCATATCCTCATTGATTACTTCGCGGCTCTCCCCTGTTACCGGAATATCATCACTACGGAAAGATAACTGCCCCATCGACACGCGAAGCCTGCTCCCGTCTTCATTTAAAAACGTCACCTCTGCCGGACCATTACCCGTATATAATTTAAAATTCTTCTTCTGTACATAACTTGCATCTTTCAGATATTTTGCAAAGATACGTACACCATTTCCACTTGTCTCAGACTCACTTCCATCCGGATTCCAAACCTTAACATACATGCCGTCTTCTTTAAGAATCGGTCCCTCCAGAACCCCGTCTGAACCAAGCCCCGCATTACGGTCGCAGATCATTTTCACATTATCCGGATTCAATTCCAATTCATTCTTATTCGGATCAAATACGACATAATCATTTCCCAGTCCATGATAACGCTCCAATACAACTTTCATTACATACCTCCATATCCCCTTTAGGGATTTCACTTACTAGTTGTTACGTTCTACACACATCATAACAGGCATTATTTCCCACTTCAATACAATTCATGCTGTTTTTTATTGCAAATAATGCTCTTTTTCAGTATGATACCTATATAGTAACTAATAGAAAGCCAGAAAAGGTGAATTTTAATGAATCAATATGTTAAAAAAGGCTATCTGAATAGCGAGTTCCGTCTGTTCCATCTGACTGACCAGGAAACCAAAGAAGTTGAATATCATTATCACGACTTTGACAAAATCACCATCTTCATTAAAGGCTGTGTCAGTTATATGGTGGAAGGACGTTCTTATGAATTAAAACCCTATGATATTGTGCTCGTCCGTCATAATGATATTCACAGGCTGACCGTGGATAACTCCATACCTTATGAGCGCATTATCATCTATATTTCTCCCAATTTCATGAATGCTTACAAAACGGATTCTTATGATCTGAGCTACTGTTTTCAAAAAGCGGAAGAAGAACTTTCTAATGTACTGAGAATTCCGTCATTTGAAAAGAGTTCTTTATTCCGCTCTATTACACGTTTTGAAAAATCTTTCTCCGATGATGGGTATGCGGCTGAATTATTCCGCCAGATTCTTTTTCTGGAATTTATGATCCACTTGAACCGTGCCGCACGTAAGAACCATCTGGAATTTATCGACACGGATAACTGTAATACAAAGATTTTAGATATCTTACAATACATAAATGAAAATTTAGCCAGGGATCTTGACATCGATACAATTTCCGGGCATTTTTTCATCAGCAAATATTATATGATGAGACTGTTCAAGCAGGAAACCGGTTATACCCTGGGACAATATATCTCCCAAAAACGGCTCCTGCTTGCAAAAGAACTGATTCTTTCCGGCGTGCATGGTATGCAGGCCTGCTTTGATTGCGGTTTTAAAGATTATTCCACCTTCTCCAGAGCTTATCGCAAATTCTTTGGTGAATCACCACGCAAAACTCTGGAACACTTTCCATAAATCCGGGCAGGCACATACGCCCTTATGAATATTCCATCTTCTCGATATTCTTCCTCCAATAACTCTCCATACTTACGAATCGTTTGAATCTTTCCCGCCTCCTGATATGGATATATTTCCTCAATAAATACCTTTTGTTCCCGAAGCACCGCCTCTATCGTCTTAAGAAGCTCTGGAATATTTTCTCCTGTCTTTGCAGATATCCTCACAGTATAATCCGCTTGAAAATCCCGAATAATTTTCTCATCTTCTATCTTATCCTGCTTATTAAAAATTGTAATAATCGGCTTATCTGCCACTCCCAGATCCTTAAGCGTTTCATACACAATATACATCTGTTCATCCATCTGAGAATTAGAAACATCTGCCACATGCAATATCATATCTGCATATCTGGCTTCCTCTAAAGTACTCCGGAAAGCCTCTATCAGATGATGCGGAAGCTTCCGTATGAACCCTACTGTATCCGTCAGAAGCAGACTTTGGCCGCTTGGAAGCTTAAGCTCCCTGGTAGTCGGGTCAAGTGTTGCAAATAATTTATCCTCTGCAAGAATCTCTGCGCCAGTCAGAGTATTCAAAAGTGTTGATTTCCCTGCATTCGTATAGCCTACGATGGCTGCGACCGGCACATGATTCCGGCTTCTCAATTCCCTCGTTACTTCACGATGGCGCTTTACATCCTTAAGCTCTCTATTCAGCTGGGCAATCCGGCTCTTAATAAGTCTCCGGTCCATCTCAAGCTTTTTCTCTCCCGGACCTCTTGTTCCGATACCGCCCCCCAGCCTGGACATCGCTGTTCCAAAACCAGTAAGCCTGGTCTGCCGATACTTAAGCTGTGCCAGTTCTACCTGCAGCTTTCCTTCACTGGTCGATGCCCTTGCCGCAAATATGTCTAAGATTATCAAAGTACGGTCCATCACCTTTGTATCCAGTTCATCCTGCAGATTCTTCATCTGTACAGGAGAAAGTTCATCATCGCAAATAATACCTGTTGCCTCCAATTCCCACAACAGGTCCTTCAATTCTCTAATCTTCCCTTTTCCAATATAAGTTCCCGGGTGTATCTGTTCCCTGTTCTGGACTAATGTACCGACTGTCCTGGCGCCTGCCGTATCAGCCAAATCCCTTAATTCTTCCAGAGACTTTAAAGTATCATCCTGATTCAAAACAGACACTCCTACAAGAATTACCCGTTCTGTTTCCTGTTCCAGATTAATCATATCCTGCACTATCTCGTTTCCAAAAATTCTTTTTCTTTCTGCGCCGTCTCATCCTCCGGATACTCTGCAATATATTCATCTAACTTAACTCTCGCGCTTTCCCAGTCTTCAGCCTGTTCATATGCCACGATCATATTGTATTTCATCTCTTGCTCGAGCCCGGTACTGTTTCCATCAAGTCCGATACCTAACCGGAAATAGCTCTGTGCCGATACAGGATTCCCCAGCTTTAACTCACAACTTCCAATAAAGTTATAAAGAGTTCCTGTCTCCTGCGCTTCATTCTCCAAAGCACTTAGGAACGCATCTCTTGCCTCTTCATAATTCTCCTGCTCCCATCTGGCAATTCCTATTCCACGATAGGCGTCTCCTATGTTTATTTCATCTTCCACCGCTTTTTCAAACTCTTCTACCGCTTTGTCGTATTGCCCTTCTTCCAGATATTCTACGCCTTTTTCTGAAGGATTCCCGCAGCCTGCAAGTGATAAGCCCAGCAGGAATACGGCTGTTATTCTTCCTATACGCTTCATAGTTCCTCCTAAACAGTATATTTTGCCACTCCCAGTGAATTCAGAATTGCAACAAACATAACTCCGACTTCCACCATAATGGCTTCCCACATATCAAACCAACCCGTAATTGCAAGAATCAGCACCATTGCCTTTAGCACCAATGCAAATGATACATTCTGATTCACAATCTTAAGAGTCTCCTTTGCAATCTTGATGGCATCCACAATCCTTGGCAGTTCATCTTCTATCAGGATAACATCCGCAGCTTCAATTGCCGCCGAAGCTCCCATTGCACCCATCGCGATTCCCACGTCTGCTCTTGCCAGTATCGGAGCATCATTGATACCATCTCCGACACAGACAACCCGTTCCCCGCTGCTCTGAATACTTAAGAAATCTTCCACAAACTCCAGTTTATCCTCTGGCAGAAGATTCGCATAAGCATAATCCATCTCCAATTCTTTGGCGATTGGTATACTTCCGCGCCCGGTATCACCGGTAAGCATAACCAGAACCGCATTACATCTGTCCTTCAGATACTGGAACGTATCTCGGGTATCCTCTTTGATGGAATCCTCAATTACAATATATCCTGCATACAGCTTACCTACTGCAACATAAAGTACTGTTCCAAGCTGATTCACTTCTGTACAGAATATATTCTGTCTGTCCATTAATTTTTTATTCCCTACATAGACACGCTGACCTTCAAAAGTCGCGCTGACCCCATACCCAGGCATTTCTTTCATCCGGTATACTTTTCTTTTATCAACCTGCCGCCGATACTCTTCCAGTAAAGACTGGGCAATTGGATGATTCGAGTAGGATTCCACATGTGCCGCTATTCTCAGCAATTCCTCTCTTGTCATATTAAAAGCCCTGATATCCTTTACTTTGAACACACCTTCCGTCAGTGTTCCGGTCTTATCGAATATAAAAGTATCCGCCTTTGCCAAATCCTCCAGATAATTTCTTCCTTTTACGACAATTCCCTGACGGGCCGCAGACGCAATTCCTCCAAGAAATGCGATAGGGATAGAGAGCACCAGGCCGCACGGACACGCCACCACAAGAAAAATCAGTCCTCTGTAAATCCATGTATGCCAGTTCCCATATGCAAATGTCAGAGAAGGATATACCATCACTGCCAGAGAACATAACAGCATTGCAGGCGTATAGAACCGTAGAAAACGCGTGATAAAATTCTCACTCTCCGATTTACAATCCTGTGCCTCCTCCACCATCTTCATAATCCTTGCAACCGCAGAATCCTCATATGTCTCAAGCACTTTTGCCTCTAACGCCGCACTCAGGTTAATGCATCCGCTATAAATCTTATCTCCGGCCCCTACAGGCAGCGGAGCTGCTTCTCCTGTTAATGTCTTCGTATCAATATCCGATATCCCATATGTCACCAGAGCATCCGCCGGAATCCTCTCACCTGGTTTAATGATAATCATATGCCCGGGCTTTAATGCAGCCGGATCCACTTTGAACTCCCTTCCCTTCACTATCCGCGTAGCATGCTCTGGCTGGATATCAATCAACCCCTGAATCTCCCGCTTTGTATTATCTGTGGAAAATGCCTCGAACAGCATCCCAAGCTCAAATAGTAATATGACAAATACACCCTCTGTGTATCGCTCAATTCCGAGGGCTCCGATTGTTGCAAGGATAATCAATGTATATTCTGTCAGGAATCTTTTCTGCATTATATTATCTACCAGCCTTTGAAAAGAACCAAAACCAATAATCAAATATGCCAGCAAAAAACCGCAAAATCTTACCCTGCCATCCAGAATATAATGTGTATTCGCAATAATCACGCCTGCATACACAATCACTCCTATTATATAGATGATACATCGCCTTTTCAACTGTCTTGTCATGCTAACTTCCCTTTTACTCATTACTTTTTGATAACTATATGAAAACTACTCTGTTATATGCTCCATTCCCTGACTGATAATCGTCTGAATATGTCCGTCAGCCAAAGAATAATATACAGTCTTCCCGTCTCTGCGGTTCTTAACCAGTTTCGCCTGTTTTAACACCCGTAACTGGTGAGATATGGCAGACTGGGTCATTCCCAGAATTTCGGCAAGATCACATACACATACCTCTGACTCCAAAAGCACACACAGGATCTTAATCCTCGTGGATTCTCCGAACACTTTGTAGAAATCTGCCAGTTCCTTCAGCAATTCCTCCGGCGGCATATGCTCTCGAACCTTTAAAACAGCATCATCATGGACACATGCCACATCACAGCACTCCACTTCTATCTTCTTCATATATCCTCCCCTTCAATCACAACACCAGCCCCTGTCTTATTAATTATGCCAAATGGAACCTTTGATTTCAACCGTTTCATAAAAAATGAAACTAAAATTAATATTTTCGTAATCACTCCATACACGATTATTTAAATTGTAATACTTTTCCAATAATAATACCAATTTTTCCTTTCATATTGTATAATGTATAAAAATACTCATCCAGGAGGTGAACCTATGATAGATATTCCGATGAGATCATCCGGATGCCTCGATTCAAGCAACATTCTATCCATCAACCAAGCGCGGACCCGGGGCGCCTTAAGCCGGCAGGATCTGTCTTCTATCAACCTTATGCCGCCGCGCAGATCCCCGGATGCACATCCGGCGTCTGGCGGCAGACAACCCTATATGTCTCAGCCGGCCGCACCTGTTTCGGCTGCAAACACATCACCACCTGTCATGCCGCATACATCAGAGGTAACTCCACCGCCTCCAGGCACGACATACCGTCAGGTTCCTGCTCTTCGCAACCTCATTCAAAAAGGGCAGAAGGTGAACATAGGCATTGCCGGACAATTACAGAAAGTCAGGATTGCCATGGGTTGGAATACAACTAATCCCCAATGTGATATTGACCTGTCAGCATACCTGCTTGATAGTTCCGGTAAGGTTCCTGCTGACGACTGGTTTGTATTCTATGGCCAGCCAGGAAGTCCCGACAACAGTGTGATACTGAATGTGAACGGCTCTGCCTGTGACCGGGAGATTGCCGATATCGACCTTACCAGAATTAATCCTTCTATTAAGAAGATTGTATTCGTACTCACAATCAACGAAGCATTCACATATAATCTGAATTTCAGCATGGTCAAAGATGCCTACATAAGACTGCTTGATCCGTCTGCAGACCGCGAGATCTACAGCTTCATGCTGACAGATTACTATGCGAACGTAACG
>CANSLW010000171.1 GCA_947647815.1 uncultured Dorea sp.
GAATATCAATCGGCTTAGAGGTAAGATTGAAGACGAAGAACACAGATATATTTCTAATGTATACGGAATGGGATATCAATGGATTGGACAGCGGTAAAAGAATAGATTGTTATAAGAGAATCAGAAATAAGAACACAGGGAGTGGTGACAGTAGTGATAGTAATAGCAATACTTGCCGTAGCGGCGGCTGCAACATCCGTATGGCGGGTGCACTGTCTTAAAAAGGAAATCTATGCCTTCGAAGAACGGGTAGAGAATGCATTGGACGATATTATTTCCGGAAAGGGATATGAGGAAGAGGCGGAGCATGCGAAGGATTCCCTGTGGGGGAGATGCAGCGAGAAGCTATGGAGGGTGAATCGCATCTGGACACAAAAGGAAGAGGCGAACCTGCGGGAGAAAAAGCAGATGAAAGAGTTGATCTCCGATATCTCGCACCAGACGAAGACGCCTGTTGCCAATATAAAGCTGTATCTGGAATTCCTTCAGGAGGAAGAACTTACCCCAAGAGGCAGGGAGTTTGCAGAGCATTTGGAAGGGCAGACGAAGAAGATTGAGTTTCTTCTGCAGAGTATGGTCAAGATGTCCCGGTTAGAAACCGGCATCATACAGATTCGCAAGCAACAGAGAAGGCTGTATGAGACAATCGCAGAGGCAGCATCTCAGATTGTACCGTCAGCAGCGAAGAAGCAGATCGAATTATCGGTAGACTGTGAGGAAGAGACAGAAGTGAGACATGACCGGAAATGGACAGAAGAAGCTATCTTCAATGTGCTTGATAATGCAGTAAAATATACAGGGCAGGGCGGACGTATTCATATCAGGGTAAGGTGTCAGGAAGTATTTACGAAGATTAGTGTGCAGGATTCGGGCAAAGGAATTGCCCCTGACAGGCAGGCACAGATTTTCTCTCGTTTTTACAGAGAACCTGAGGTCCACGACCAGAGCGGGATTGGTATTGGGCTGTATCTTGCCAGGAGAATCCTGGAATTACAGGATGGCTATATCGAGGTACGCTCCCAGATGGGAGAAGGCTCAGAATTCTGTCTATATCTGCCGAATTGATATGCTTTAGTGATTTTATAATGTTTCTCTGCCGAAAATCACAGTTTTGTGATTCTTAAGTATTGTGACTGGTTTGTGATATTTGTTTGATAAGGTAGTATTACATCCGGTAGAAGTGTTTATCAGTAAAGGAGAGAAGAGAATGGAATCATGGATTGTGGAGACAAAGGGACTGAAGAAATATTATCACTTAGGCGATAACGTCGTAAAGGCATTAGACGGTGTAAACTTCCGTGTACAAGAAAGAGAGTTTGTCGCAATCATCGGGAAGTCCGGAAGTGGTAAGAGTACGCTGCTTCATATGGTGGGCGGTCTGGATACGCCTACATCAGGAGAGGTGTATGTAGCAGGAAAGAGCCTGGCAGGCATGACGAAGGAAGAGCTGGCAATATTCAGAAGAAGAAAAGTAGGATTTATCTTCCAGAACTATAATCTCGTGCCGGACCTGAATGTGTATGAGAATATTGTATTGCCGATAGAACTGGACGGGAAACGCATTGACCGCCGATTTGTGGAAGAGATCTTAGATGTGCTGAAGATTGCTGAAAAACAGGAAGCGATGCCGCAAACCCTGTCCGGCGGACAGCAGCAGAGAGCTGCAATAGCAAGGGCTCTTGCCTCAAAACCTGCGATTATTCTGGCGGATGAACCGACCGGCAATCTGGATACAGCATCCGGGCACGACGTGTTGGGGCTTCTTAGGGTGGCGGCAAAGCAGTTTTCTCAGACGATTATTCTGATTACCCATGACCAGGATATTGCGCAGATGGCAGACCGAATCGTGCGCATCGAGGACGGAAAGATCTGGAAGGGAAGTGATTCCCGTGCTTAGTAATCATAACATGCAGGCGGTTAACCAGATGGCGAAGAGGTCCCTTAAGAGTAATCGGAACCGGAGTATTACGATGATTCTGGCAGTCGTGCTGTCTTCCTTCATGGTTTTTTGCGTATTCACGGTTGGCGCGACGTATTTTAAGATGCAGAGACTTCAGAATATCCGCTTAAGCGGGGGCGAGTTTGATGCGATTCTGTACGGAGTCACAGAGGAACAGAGGGAGAAGTGTGAAGAGAACCCGGATATCCTAAGATGCGGAATCTGTGCCATGTCCGGTTACGTGGAAGAGACGGAATACGACAGTACTCCGGAAGTAGTGCTCATGTGGGCGGATGATACGCAGTGGAATGAGATTATGGCTCCCGCAAGAGAGTGGGTGAAAGGAAATTATCCGGTAGAAGAAGACGAGATTATGGTGACGGAGCGTGCGTTGGAAAAATGTGGGTTTGACGGGGCCGGAATCGGAGATGAACTGCAGGTCAGATACGGAGCAGGAGATGACAGGAATGAGATGACGTTCAGAATCAGCGGAATCTGGGACGGATATGGCGATAAAAGTGTCTTCTATGTGTCGGAGAAATTCTACAGGCAGCATGGCTACGATCCTTCTTACGCAGCCTCCGGACGTTTTTTGATAGACTTTAAGCAGAAGCTGATCTCTTTGGAAGAGCAGAATGCATTTATAGAATCAATGGAATTAAGTAAAGTCCAGAGGTTGTTTTTCACGATGGATTTCGCTTTTTCTATCCGGATTCTCTGGGGAATCGCAGGGCTTGTCCTGGTAACCTGTCTGTGTGCATACCTTCTGATCTACAATATCATGTATCTGTCTGTGGCGGGGAATATCCGCTACTACGGACTTCTGCAGACGATAGGAATGACCGGACGGCAGATATATCATCTGATTCACCGACAGATGCTTCTTGTCGGAGGGATTGGAGGGGCAGGAGGAGTTCTCTTAGGGAGCGGAGTATCTTTTCTGGTGGTTCCGTCCGTGGTAAAGGCGCTGGGAATTCGTATGGGTAAGAGCGGGGAGATTACGGTAGCCTTTCATCCGGTGATTCTTCTGCTGACCATATTGCTGACAGGGATTACGGTCTATATCGCCAGTAAGAAACCGGCAAAGATTGCGGTGGCGTGTTCACCCATGGAAGCATTAGGTTACCGCCCGTCTGCAGGCGTAGATAAGCGATATGGGCATGCTATGAGGAAGAACCGCGAAATAAGGCAGGACGGGTCAAAGCGTTGTAAGAAAAAGCGATACGAAACCGGGCAGCGTTATACAAGTTCATCTGCACGGATCTGGCGCATGGCGAAGGAGCAGATTACGAAGGATAAGAAAAGGGCGGGAATCGTGATGCTGTCGCTGGCAGCAGGCATGTCTGTGTTCCTGTGTATGACGACCCTTCTGAGTTCCGAGAGGTCAAGAGAGTATTATTCCAATTTCAGGGACTTTGATATGGTTTTGAAAAACGACACCATCAATAAGGAAGATCAGGAAGAGCATGTTCAGATCTTCGATGAAGAGATAATTGGAAAACTGAAGAGTATGGAAGGGATTACCGAGATAGATCCGCTGGCCTATGCGGAGATTACAGTACCATGGGAACCGGAATTTGCAGATATGTGGATGCGCGAGTTCTACGAGACATGGATGACCATCCCTTATGAAGATGAGGTGGAAGAGTATAAGGAATATCCGGAGAACTTCGGATCGTCGCTGGTAGGAATCAGCAGGGCAGATTTTGAAGCGCTGAATGAGGAGTTTGAACAGCCTGTAGACGAAGAGGCGTTCCTTGATGGAAAGACCTGTCTGCTGTATCGGCATGATCTGGAACTGACAGACGGCGATGTGGCGGGAAAGCAGGTTACCTGTGCCCAGTATGGCGACAGGGACAATGCTTTGACATTTGAGATCGCAGGACTTATAGACAGTAACGACTACACGGCGCTTCTGGGATATCCTCCGACCATTATTGTCAGTGAACAGGTGGTGAAAGAATTCATAGAAGAACCGGTCATCTTCAAGATGGGTGTCCGATACGGACAAGAGTATGACGGAGAGTTGGAAGAGGCGGTATTGTCCGTGCTGAATGCAGCTCCTTGCGGCAGGGATTATTCTTATAGTTCCAAGATTGCGACTCTTGAAGAAGTTAAGAAGGCACAGGGAAATATGATGGGAGTTGGGATTGGAATTGCCTTGATTCTGGCGCTTATTGGAGTCATGAATTACGTCAATACATTTATCGGAAATATCCAGAACAGGAGGATAGAGATTGCAGTGCTTGAGAGCATCGGAATGACCGGAAAGCAGGTGAAGAAGATGCTGGTCTTAGAAGGGCTTCTATATGCAGTTGGTGCCTGGATTATCACGGCAGTTGCAGGAACGGCGGTTACTTACCTGATCTACCAGTCTATGAATTACATGGGAGCAGACTTTATCGTGCCGGTCTTGCCGGTTATTGTAAGCGTGATGTTTTCTGCCGTAATCTGCATCAGCGTGCCGATGGCGGCTTACCGGGCGATCGAGAAGAAAGGGATTGTGGAGTATATAACAATGTCATGAGAAAAATGGAGCTGTTGTAGATTAACAATAGCTCCATTTCTGATGTCCTGTTGCAGACAGTCATATATTACCTCTTTAACCGGAACCTTCCAACCAGATCCTTCATAAGCTGGGACTGACTGGATAATTCTTCGCTTGCGGCAGCGCTCTGTTCGGCAGTTGCCGAATTGGTCTGTACTACGCTTGAGATCTGGTCGATTCCCATCGTAATCTGAGAGATGGCCTCCGCCTGGTTATTGCTGGCTTCAGAGATCTGGCTGATGATACCGGTAACTTCTTCGACTCCGTTTACTGCCTCTAATAGAGATTTGGCTGTCTCATCGGCAATCAGGGTTCCGTTTTCCACGGCCCTTAAGGAATTCTCGATCAGAGCGGAGGTATTCTTGGAAGCTTCGGCGCTCTTTCCGGCGAGGTTGCGTACCTCATCGGCTACAACGGCAAAGCCTTTGCCGGCAGTGCCGGCGCGTGCGGCTTCTACGGCGGCATTCAGCGCCAGGATATTGGTCTGGAATGCGATATCCTCGATAGTCTTGATAATCTTGCCGATTTCATCCGAGCAGCGGCTGATGTCATTCATTGCCTGGATCATTTCTTGCATCTTCTGGTTGCTGGCATGCATCTCACCGCCCACGGTATCCGCCATATGGCTGGCTTTCTGCGCATGTTCGGCATTCAGCCTTACTTTGTCGGAGATATCGCTGATTGTGGCGGCAAGTTCCTCAATTGAGCTTGCCTGTTCGGTAGCGCCCTGAGAAAGCGCCTGCGCCCCGCTGGATACCTGGTCAGAACCGCTGGCAACCTGTGCGGAACTCTCGCTAATCTGAAGAATCGTATGGTTCAGCCTGTCAGCAATCGCACGGAATGAAACCAGAAGAGGGCGGAAACCGCCGGTATACTCGCTTTCGCAGGAGGAATCGACGGTAAAGTCTCCGGAAGCCATCTGCGCCAGGAATGTATTCTCGTCATCAATAATTGTCTGAAGCTTGCGGATTAATTCACGTACCTGGTCTGAGAGGACGCCCAGCTCATCTTTGGAAGTATAGGAAATGTCTATATCCAGGTCACCTTGCGCCATCTTAGATGCAGCGTTCTCAATCTCAAATACAGGCAGCTTGATTCCACGTATGATGATGAATGAGAAATAGAATCCAATGATAAGTATGATCAATATGATACCGGCCAGAAGAAGCGTAGCGGTTCTGTAAAGCCTGACACTGGAATCGGTCTCCTCGTCGCTGCCCTGTTCGTTATATGTAATAATGTCATTAAATGCGCCGTTCAGAGAATTATAGAGTTCTACACATTCTCCCTCTAAGATTGAACGGGCTTCATCTGTTCTGCCTTGTCTGGCAAGGGACATCAATTTGTCATCAGCCTGGCTGTATTGTGTCCAGAATCCCATAGCAGCTTCATAGAAGGCTTTTTCATCGTCATCGATCATTTCTCCATACCGTGCAAGAAGATCGTCCATCTCGCCCTTTTCTTTTTCAAGATATTGAAGGCTTGAATCGGCTGTTTCATCAGAAATAGCAGTGAGATATCCTAACTCATTGAGCCGGATATTGGAAATCGTGCCGGACATATCTCTCGCTGTGCTTATGCTGGGCAGCCAGCTTGTTGAGATGTCGCTGGTTTTCTCATTCAGTCTGCCCATCAGGATGAAAGACATGCCGCCGATGAGGAGCATGCCGATTAATGCAACTCCTACAAGAATATAGAGTTTCAAACTGATTTTTAAATTCTTAATTCGCTTTATCATGTCAAAAGTCTCCTTTCGTCTTAGTATTTTCTTGTGTTAATGACAATAAAACGATATTTTATAAATATATCGTCTTATAAGAGAAAATTGATAAGACGAGAAGAGATTTTTAAAGCGTATCATCCCGGATCATGTCAATAATATTTTCTTTCTGAAGCTTCTGTCCGCCAATAATATAAGCCCCGACAATTGCCAGAAGAATCAGGCAGGTATAGCCAAGAAGGATACCATAAGGCGCATAAGGCAGATATTCCAGTACAGAGATCTCTGTGATGGTAAGGAATGCCCCCAGTACAATAATCTGGACTGGAAGCGAGTAGAGCAAAGGCTTAAGGCCCAGCGTCAGCCCTTCCAGAAGCAGCAGATTCCACAATTGCCGGGGAGAGAGCCCGACTGACCGCAGCATGGCGAATTCCCGTCTCCTTTGCCGCAGATTCCCGGAGATGCTTGCCCATACATTGGAGAGTCCGATTACCGCCAGGAAT
>CANSLW010000172.1 GCA_947647815.1 uncultured Dorea sp.
ATAGTAGTAGGGACAACCTGAACCTGCCCTAAGATTCCATTTTGTAAAGAGGGCGATAAGATAATGTGTGTATAATCCGCCTGAGTTGCAGCTATAATTTCAAGGGCCGCCTCATTTTCAGGTTCGCTGACATCGCAGAGCATGCCGATGATCTGGAAGCCTGTTCCCTCATATTCGCGGCTGATTTCCCCGAGTTCCGGCATCTCGCCGATACATGGTCCGCAGAATGTTCCCCAGATATTTACCATGGTGACGTCGGCTTCTTTAAAGATATCCTGTGTAACCTCTGTGCCGTCTATTGTCTGGGAAGTAAATGCTCCGAAGGTGATTTTTGAATCCTGTTCGTCAGTCGGTTTGTCTGCTGATTTGTCCTGTTCTTCTGATGACTGGCCGGAATGTCCTTTGTTATCCGACGGTTCGGTATTAGCGCAGGAGGTGACGGTGATCTCTATGGCAAGTATCATGGTTATCAGTAAGGCAAGATGAGACTTACGCTTTTTGTCTTTTTTCATATTCTTGAATACTCCTTTTAAAGAATTATCGTTTGTATAGCTATTATAAACTTAGGAGGCTGCAAAGTAAAGGGACATTTCACTGCCATCATGTCTGATGCTCATGACAGGCATGATTAAGTGTTTCATCCACTCTTAACATTTATCTCTAGAATGCCGATATTATAAATGAAGGATGGAGGTGCCATTCTCACTTTTGGCGTTCTTATGAATGCTGAGAGTATAGAATCAGTATTCCATCGATTTCTATGAAGAGCTTGAATTTTATGAGATGAATGGTTGTTAGTTTTAGTTCTGCAAAGGGAATCGTGGAATAATATAAAATGCTAGGAAAGGAGGAAGAAATATGGCAATTAATGGAATCGGTTCCTACGGATTAAATAGTCTATACAGCTATCAGTCTACGATTAACAGTCTGCGTTTTTCACAGGCAATCTACAAGAATCCGAAGTTGAATCAGTCTTCTTCATCGACGTCCGCATCATCTGTTACATCTCAGAAAGCTGCCAATAATGCAAATGTTGCATTTGTGAAGGAGTATAGCAGCAGTATGACGGATCTGATGAACGCGGCCAATGAGCTGAGGGCTTCGAATAAAAACGGAGCCATGAGCGACCTTGCTATCACCAGTTCTAATGAGAAGGTGGCGACAGCAAGCGGTAAGCTGCTGATCAAGAGCGATAAGGATTTCGAGTTAGATGTTACACAGATCGCGCAGGCACAGATGAATGTCAGCGAGGGTGTGAAAGCCGGGGCTTATGCAAGCGCTGATATGAACTTCACCGTAGGAGACGATAAGAATTCCGTGAATGTTAAGGTGAGCGCTGTGAAGGCAAACGGCGGTTCTAAGACCAATGCCCAGATGTTGAGAGAAGCAGCAGATCAGATCAATAAGAGCAAGGCGAATGTAACGGCAAGTGTTGTTGAAAAAGATGGCGTTGCATCTCTTCAGTTAGTGGGTAAAGAGACCGGTATTGGCAATGAATTCAAAGTAAGCGGCGAGATGGGTGCGGCAGCCGGAGCAGAGAATGTGAAGACTGAGACAGCGAACGCGAAGTATTCCGTAACTTCGAGCGGCATGACGACGGATTATGAGTCCAAGAGTAATACAGTTTCTGTCGGCTACGTAGGAGTTAACGCAGAATTAAAAGGCACAGGCCAGACAACATTTAAAGCAGATGTGGATACCAACAAAGCTGCTTCCGCACTTAGTGATCTGGTGAATGCATACAATTCTTCGTTAAAGTTCCTCAACAATAATTTTGAAAAGGGAACAGGCGTAGGCAGACAGCTTGAAAGCATTATACGAGGACTTGGTTCGGAACAGTCGTTAAAGCAGATGGGAATTACGGTCAATAAAGATGCATCTTTAAGCTTCAGTAAGAGTGATTTCGAGAAGAATATGGCAAAAGATCCGGCTCTGACCAGAGATCTGATCTCTGGAGCAAACGGACTCGCAGACCGTATGTTCAATAAAGCAAGCAGCGGCTTGAATATGAGTTCTAACTCGCTGGTTAACGGTTATTCATCTAATGCATATTCCAGCTCTTATGGGAGTTCTTCGGCGAAGTCCGCAACGAATCCATATACCGTACTGGGGATGTATTCCAGAAGCGGAGTTTATAACATGAGTAATTATAATACCGTAGGTATGATGATCAATTACTTAATTTAATAATGTATTCTGATTAGAAAAGCTTTATACCGGCAGGAAGTATGTGCCGGTATAAGGCTTTTTTTGCCATAATAAGGAAGCCGCTGATGGCAGGCTTGTACGTCAGTGTTTTTAAATATTGCAGAATAGACTCCCGATATTGCCAAACAGGCAAGGAATATTGACGGGTGTCTTTTTTTTCATTATGGTTTAGATAGTTAGACGATAGTATTATGATGTCGAAGTATGGCAGATAAAGGGAGTAAACAATATGGATGCAAAACAGGACAGAACTAAACAGATGGCTTTGGAGACAGGATTTATATTAGATAATAGTCAACAGCTTCCGGAAATCAATGCTGTTCTCTACCAGATGCATTATAAGAAAAATGGTGCGAAACTCATATGGCTGGATCATGAAGAGGAGAATAAAACATTTGCGATTGCCTTTAAGACACTTCCCTCTGATGATACGGGAGTATTCCATATATTAGAACATTCCCTTCTCTGTGGTTCACAAAAGTATCCGGTGAGCAAGCCGTTTGTGGAGATGATCAAGAGCTCGCTTCAGACATTTATGAATGCTTTTACATTTCCGGATAAGACGATGTATCCGGTATGCAGCAGGAATCCGAAGGATTTTCTGAATCTGATGGACGTATATCTGGACGCGGTGTTCCATCCGCTCTGTGTGACGAAGAGGGAGATATTCCTGCAGGAGGGATGGCACTATGAACTGGAAGAGCCGGACGGTGAACTTAGCTGCAACGGAGTAGTGTATAACGAGATGAAGGGAATGTATGCATCTGTAGATACATTGATCGACAGTCTCTTAAACCGTATGCTTTTTCCAGATAACTGCTACCGTTTTCAGTCCGGCGGAGATCCGGAGCATATTACAGAGCTTACTTATGAAGAATATGCAGCAAGCTACCACAGGTTCTATCATCCGTCCAATGCCTGTATCATCCTGGACGGCGACATGGACATGGAAGCTGTGCTTTCCAGGATTGGACATGTGCTGAGTGGGTTTGAGAGGCGGGAGCCGGATTGTGAACTTACGCTTCAGGAACCGATTTCATCTGAGGAGTGCAGATATCCCTATGAAATCGGTGCAAATGAGAATGCCAAGAACAGGGTGATTCTTAATCAGGGCTGGGTATATGGAAGATATGACGAACCAGAGAAAAATATGGCATGCGGCGTGCTTGCAGATTATCTCTGTTCGACGAATGAATCGCCTCTTAGGAAGGCAATCCTTGAAAAAGGGCTGGGAGAAAATGTAGAACTTTCGAGAATGGACGGGATTCAGCAGCCTTACATGGTTTTGACGGTGCGTAATACCAGCGAAGAGAAAATGGAAGAAGTGTGGGAGACAGTCGAAGCTGTGCTAAAGGATCTGACGGTAAATGGACTGGACCATAAGAGGATTGAGTCCTTGTTAAGCCGTAGGGAATTTAATAGCAGAGAGAAGGAGAACGGGATGTATCCGTCGGGGCTTATCAATGCCATGCGCGTTCTGGAGAGTTCTCTTTATGGCGGCGACCCGGCACAGAACCTGTGTTATAAACATATCTTTGATTCTCTTAGATCGAAGTTGGAAGAAGGATATTTTGAACGCCTTTTGCAGGAAGTAATACTGGAGAATCCTCATTCTGGAAGATTGATATTGTATCCGTCTAAGACAATTGGGGAAGAAAGGCGGGAAAAGGAACGAGAGCGCTTTCGTGAAATAAAGGAGCAGTGGCCTCTGGAGAGAAGAAAGCAGATGGTAAGTGAACTGGCGCATTTAAGAAACGTACAGGAAACGCCGGATTCTGCTCAATCTCTTGCCACGCTGCCGCAACTGCCGCTTGAGGATATTCCGGAAGAGATCCGGGAAATTCCCCAGACGGTAGAACAGATAGACGGCAATACGGTTTTGCTGCATCGGCTGGAGACAGAAGGGATTATACATATTTCTTATTATTTTTCGCTGGCGGATCAATCTTTGGAGGACTTATCTGTTATATCATTTCTCAGGCTGCTTCTGGGGCAGACAGAAACAGAGCATTACAGTGCGCTGGAACTTCAGAAAGAATTAGAAGGGAATCTGGGAAGATTCCAGTCTTATGTAGATGTGTATGCCAGACGGAATCAGACCAGGGAATGTACACCATATCTGGTGATACAGGTGTCTGTATTGGAAGAGAAGATAGAAGAGGCGGTCAGATTGATCCGTGAGGTACTGGGTAGTTCCAGATTTGATGACATTTCGTATATCCGCAGCAGGATACGGCAGCTTCGGATATCGATGGAACAGCATGTCCTCATGAATGGAAACACATATGCGGCACGCCGTATATCTGCAGATTTTTCTGCTAAGGGGACTGTAGAAGAAGCGGTTCAGGGAATTCGAATGCTTCGATGGGTCCAGAGAATGGATGAACATTTCGAAGAAGAAGGCGCGGGGCTGGCCGAAAGTCTTGGGCAGTTGTGTGAGAAGGTATTTGGAAGGGGACGTGCAGTGCTCAGTATTACGGGTGATATTGGGGATGAATGGATAAGGCGGCTGTTGGCTGTATTGCCAGACATCCCCGGGCAGCCGAACATGTCATGTCAGAGTATTAGAGCGGAACAACCGGGCATGTCACACCCGGATATTAGAGTGGAACAGACGGGCATGTTATGCCAGAGTGTTAGATTGGAACAGTCGGACAGCCGGGATGAGGAGTTGGCAACAGCCGGGAAGACCGGAATCAGGATTCCGGCAGAAACAGGATTCGCAGGGAAGGGTGCAAACCTTAATATATGTGGTGCAAAGTATCGTGGGTCCATGAAAGTGGCGGCAAGGATACTCAGTTATGGTTATCTGTGGGAGATGGTTCGTGTAAAAGGCGGGGCTTATGGCACGGGGCTTGCGGTGTCGGGAGACGGAGATGTGATATTTACCTCATTCCGAGATCCAAACGCGGAAAATTCTGTGAAATGCTTTGATGGGGCGGGTGCTGCGCTTCGCAGTGTGTGCGAAAGCAAGGAGCCGATTGACAGATATATCGTCAGTACAATTGCTTCTACGGAACCTCTCTTGAGTGCACGGCAGAAAGGGAACCAGGCGGCGGAGGATTATCTTAGCGGCGTGACAAGGGATGAACTTCTAAAAATACGAAGTGAAATCCTGCACACATCGAAAGAAGACCTTGTTGAAGCCGGTAATCTCTTGGACCAGATCTGTGAAATAGCAGGCGTATGTATCATAGGCGGTAAGACTTCTCTGGATACGGCAGGAAGCATTCTTGCACAGATAGAAGATCTGTAGGGAGATGTTTGAAACAGGACGAGGAGGTGGTAGATGAAAAATGCCGAATAGACGTCGATATCTTCCGAATAAACCAAACACGTTGAGGCTCCTTTTTAATTTTGCTACGATAATAAGTAAATTAAGAAAATAGAGTATATCTCTATTTTGATACCAAGGAGCGTGAAAGCATGGATATAATGAAGAAGAGAAAAATTATCATTGGAGCAGCAGCCGCACTGGTGCTGTGTCTCGGCTTTGGAAGCGGTTATCTGTTGTCCAGGAGCGGAGGAGTCGACGAACTGCTTGAAAATGTAGGCTTGTCTGGTAAAAAAAATAAGAAAGATCAGGACGCCCAGAATGAAAAGAATAGTCTGGAAGATGATATAGACGCCGCTGCGGCCGGAGCAGGCGCAGATGGTGAAGGAGGCGCCGGAGCGGCAGGTGCGGACGGTACGCAGAAGACAAATTATGTCGATACCGGAGGCGCCAGCGCCAGCGGTACGAGCGCTAGTGAAAGTTATAGTATCAAGATGAGCGATCTGTGTACGTTCTCGGATCCGGCGGGTATAAGCTTCGACAGAAGGTATGTGCTGTACGGCGGTTCAGACTGTCATCCGGCAAAAAGTGCGGCGGCACAGGGATTCAACTGTAAGGGAGCCTATGTGGTTCTATATGCAAAGGGCGGTAAGGCGGCAGGCGAGTATGTCTGTTATGTGATGGCAAGCGAGGCGGAGGCAGAAGGATGGCTTGCAAAGCTTTCTCCTACTTATAACGGAGGCGGTCAGAGCTGCGGGCGCTGGGGAGACGTTGTATATGTGTACTCATCGGGAAGTTATGTGCAGACTTCGATTGATACATATTATAAAAGTGGTGCGATAACCTCGGCAACACCAGAGGCATATCTGGGGATGGGATTCTATTTTGGAGGAATGAGCGAATATCATCCATCTTCAAATCAGGGCAGCGGAGGGAATACTGGTACTCCGAGTAATCCAGGCAGTACAGGTAATCCGGGGTCTTCGAGCAATCCAAGTAACCCGAGCAATCCAAGTAACCCGAGTAATCCAAGTAACCCGAGCAATCCGAGTAACCCAAGTAATCCGAGCAATCCAAGTAATCCTGGCAATCCAAATAATCCAGAGATCCCGGATAACCCGGGTACTTCGAATGAGAAGACGATTGCGGTTACGGCTGAACAGTTGACGGATCAGATGGCAGAGGCGGCAACGCCAAAGGC
>CANSLW010000173.1 GCA_947647815.1 uncultured Dorea sp.
TGATTTCCAAAATCTCAGCCCCGGCAAAGTTAAAATGCTCCAATTCATCCACTGTCTGGCAGGAACTCTCCAAAGATAGTTTCCTATCTGTTATTATTATATGCATTTTTTTAATAAAAATCAATAAAAATATTACAAAACCTCTGAAAATTTCTTTTCAGAGGTTTTACATTGCATAGGAATAGTTCTTTATCTCTTGCATAGTTCCGAACGCCTAAAATACGGCATTTTCAAGCACTTTGTTAGTTACGTGTCACTTACCCATAACATTTTATGCTATCTCGCAGTATCCTATCATCCGAATTATATATCGCTATCTCATATCATTAAACCTTTTATACCAAATCGGCGTATTATGTGAAACTCTTATTGGGTTTCCATTTTTGTAAATCGCAAACCTGCGAAACTCTATTGTATTGTCATAAAATGCCGCCAAATCACATTTTGGCAAAACAAGTTTCAGATTATCAAACGTATCAACATATCTTTTTTCAATATCTTTCTCCGCAATTCCATGCCCGCCTTGTTTCACCCGTTCCAATACCCGTTCTTTAGCAATATCCACATTTTCAACCCCAATATAGTGGAGTTCTATGAAATATCCTCTTTTCTTAGCCTTTTCGATATTATTTAAAATAGATTTTCCACACAATGTAGTTTCCTGATTAAAAGTGATACCTTCATCGAAATACTTGGAAATTTTCTTTACTGCAATTTTCCCTGCAGTCATAACATCGCACCTGTTCCTCCAGTCGCCAAATTCTCTTAATATTTCATCCGTATTTACTCTCGGCATGTCCTGTAAACTCTGCAAAGACTGATATAAAGTTGATTTTCCTGCTCCGTTAACACCTGCTATCAGTATATATTTTCTCACTAGAAAAGTTTCCTCTCTATTACTTGACGTTGTTTCCTTTGCAACAGAAAGTCACCCACCATCTCATAAAAACTCCTTTGTTCCTCGGTTTCTGCCTCTAAAACAAGCTGTAAGGTATCTTCTGGCTGCAGGTTTTTTATATCTTCATAGATTTTTTCATATTTTTTTACATCACACACACAATCACCTCATGTAAATTATTCTTAGGCACTATTATAACCCAAACTCCCCCAAATGTTAATACAAAAACTCCGGACGTTATCTGCGAACGCATGAAGAACCTCGATTCCGCTTCGCTTCATCTCGGTCATTCTTGCGTTCCTATGAACAAAGATGCATAACAAAAGCCCCTTGAATGTAAGCATTCGGGGCTTTGTATATGCATCTTTGTTCGCAGATAACTGCTTATCGTTTTGAAAACTGTGGTGCGCGGCGTGCGGCTTTGAGACCGTATTTCTTACGCTCTTTCATACGTGGGTCACGTGTCAGGAATCCAGCTTTCTTAAGCACTGGTCTGTAATCCTGATCTGCTTCTAACAGCGCTCTGGCAATACCATGACGGATTGCTCCAGCCTGTCCTGTGTATCCACCGCCCTTAACATTCACGATGACATCAAACTTGCCGTCTGTCTCTGTTGCAACTAATGGCTGACGTACAACAACCTTTAATGTTTCCAGTCCAAGATATTCGTCAATATCTCTTTTATTTATTGTAATCTTACCTGTTCCTGGTACTAAATATACTCTTGCGATTGATTTTTTTCTTCTTCCTGTTCCATAGAATCTTGCATTAGCCACTGTAATATCCTCCTTTCAGACTTTCCTTAAAATTTCAGTTCTACTGGCTTCTGAGCCTGCTGCTTATGCTCTGGTCCAGCATATACATGAAGTTTCTTGATCATTGATCTTCCTAAAGGTCCTTTTGGGAGCATACCCTTTACAGCAAGTTCAATTACTTTCTCAGGCTTCTTATTCATCATCTCTGCCAGTGTAGTCTCTCTCATTCCTCCTACATAATCAGAGTGATTATAATAGATCTTCTGCTCCATCTTCTTGCCTGTTACTTTGATCTTCTCTGCATTTACAACGATTACATAATCTCCGGTATCAACGTGTGGTGTGAATTCCGGCTTATTCTTTCCTCTTAAAATCTTAGCTACTTCTGATGTCAAACGGCCTAATGTACATCCTGCAGCATCAACTACATACCATTTTCTTTCAATCTTATCTGGATTAGCCATATAAGTCTTCATCGGTTTACCTCCTAAATGAGTCATTCACATATTCATGATAATTGTATATGGAAAATCTGAAACAAACATTTTTCCATATAAATTGTATTGAAAACAGCAAGGCTCCGGGGCTTTGGTTCCTCTCTGCTTCTCTTTTTGCCATACTGTTAAATTATATTATACGGTACCACGTGTGTCAACTATTTTCTTCCACTTTTTCACACTTTTTCTATCAAATCATTACAAACTTTTCCTCTATCATTAGTTCACATTGACTATAGCATATTATAACTCTCTTTGCTATAATATAAATCTAAATTGATAAAATTACGGAAAGTGAGGTATATTATGTGGGCTTATAATGGAGTATTTTATCAAATATATCCTATTGGATTCTGTGGAGCACCCGTGCATAATGATGGGGAGTGTGTTCCAAGAATCAGGAAATTATTAGACTGGTCAGAGTATCTTGGCAATCTCGGTGTGGATTCTATTCTGCTGAACCCGATTTTCGAATCTGACAATCATGGTTATGACACTCGGGATTTTAAACAGATTGACTGTCGTCTTGGTACGAACGAGGACTTTGCCGATGTCTGCAAGAGTCTCCATGAACATGGTGTGAAGATTGTACTGGACGGAGTATTCAATCATGTAGGCCGCGGATTCTGGGCATTTAAAGACGTACAAGAGAAGAAATGGGATTCCCCATATAAAGACTGGTTCCATATTAATTTTGACGGCAACAGCGGCTACAACGATGGCTTCTGGTATGAAGGATGGGAAGGACACTACGAATTGGTAAAACTGAACCTTCAAAACCCTGCTGTTACCGATTATCTTCTGGAATGTGTGAAATTCTGGGTAGACACATTTGATATTGACGGACTGCGTCTGGATGTTGCTTACAGCCTGGATCACAATTTTATGCGAAGACTGCGTTCTTATGTCCAGGGGATCAAAGATGACTTTGCATTGATTGGTGAAGTCCTGTTCGGTGATTATAATCTGATTGTAAATGACGATATGCTGCACAGCTGCACCAACTACGAATGTTATAAGGGGATTTATTCAAGTTTTAACTCCATGAATCTGTTCGAAATCGCACATTCACTCCACCGCCAGTTCGGACCAGATCAGTGGTGCATCTACCGTGGCAAACACCTGATGACCTTTGTTGATAACCACGATGTCACAAGGCTTGCCAGCATCCTGACAAACAAGAAACATATTCCACTGGCATATGGTCTTTTACTCGGAATGCCAGGCATCCCTTGTCTCTACTATGGCAGCGAATGGGGTGAGCTTGGCGAGAAAGCGCCGGACAATGATTATGCGCTCAGGCCCTGTTTTGAAGAACCTAAGCCAAATGAACTCACTGAATATATCAAACAACTGATTTCAGTTCGTCAGAATAGTGATGCCATCTGTAATGGTGCTTATAGAAATGTGGTAATCCAAAATCACCAGTTAGTATTCGACCGGTGCTCTGATAAAGAGCGTGTCATTATCGCAATTAATGCATCTGATTCATCCTATACGGCACATCATCATGATTTAAACGGTGACGCCACAGACTTACTGACCAAAGAAAAAGTTACTATGAATGGACAATTAAATCTACCGCCATACAGTGTACAGTATCTGAAAATGAATTAGAACTGTGCGATGGCATTAAAAAACAAGGGACTGTCAGCTTGACCGTCCCCTTCTTCATACTGCGGCTATATTTTGCGGCTATATTTCCAACACTACCGGACAATGATCCGACCCCATCACATCCGTCAAAATCTTCGCGTCTTTAAGCTGGTCCTTCAGACACTCTGATACACAAAAATAGTCGATGCGCCACCCTGCATTCTTAGCCCTGGCACTAAACCGGTAAGACCACCAGGAGTATATTCCTTCCGCATCCGGATAAAAATACCGGAAAGTATCAACAAAACCATTCTCTAACAAGTTTGTGAATCTTCCCCTCTCTTCATCCGTAAAACCTGCATTCTTGCGGTTAGTCTTTGGATTCTTCAAATCAATCTCCTTGTGTGCCACATTCAAGTCTCCACAGAAAATAACTGGTTTCTTCTCTTCTAATTTCTTCAGATACGCCAGGAAATCTTCTTCCCACTGCATCCGGTACGGCAGCCTTGCCAGTTCATTCTGGGAATTCGGCGTATAAACTGTGATAAAATAATAATCTCCGAATTCCAGGGTAATCACACGCCCCTCCTGATCATGCTCTTCTATGCCTATTCCATACGCAACAGACAACGGTTCTTCTTTCGTGAATACTGCCGTCCCTGAATACCCCTTTTTCTTAGCATAATTCCAATATTGATGGTATCCTGGAGTATCAAGATCAAGCTGTCCTTGCTGCATCTTTGTCTCTTGGACACAAAAAATATCTGCATCTGCCTCCTTAAAAAAATCCATAAATCCTTTCTGCACACACGCACGGATCCCATTTACATTCCATGATACAAATTTCATCTGTCTTCCTCCATATCCACATGTATATCCACACTATACGGTTAGCTCTGATGACTATTAATAATACACCTTACGAAGGAAAAGCCCCCTCGCCGGAGCCAGGAAGCCTGCCAGGCTTCTATCCTCGGCAGCAATCACTACCGGCAGCATCGAAGCGTCTCTCTTGCCTGTCCCTATCTCTAATAATGTACCTGTCAGTATCCGCACCATATGATACAGAAAGCCTGTCCCATAATAAGTAATCCTGACCTTCTCACCGCTTCTTACAATCTTAATATTCGTAATACGCCGGACAGCATCTTTACACTCCTTATCATCTGTAAAGCTGATAAAGTTCTTAGGACCAATCAGATACTTTGTTGCTTCGCGCATTGCCTCAATATCCAGTTTCTCAGGATAATGATAACAGTATCTTCGGGAAAATACATCCGGCTTCTCCCTGCAGTCGATATAATATTCATACTTCTTACCCTTGGCACTCTTGCGTGCATGAAAGCTGTTTCTCACAAGTTCAACTCGTACAACACGAATATCCTCTGGAAGATACCGGTTCAAAGAGTCCTTCAAATCTTTCGTTTCATATAATTTTGACAGCTTTACACTCGCTACCTGTCCACGGGCATGGACTCCTGCATCCGTCCTCCCAGAACCGTCCACGTGTACACGGTATCCGACCAATTTCCCGATACTCCATTCCAGAATGAACTGTATCGTATTATCCGTTGTAACCTGACGCTGCCATCCCTGATATCTGCTGCCGTCATAGGCAATGGTTAACTTATATGTTCTCATATATCCCATCCAATCTAATCGCTATATCTATCCGGGCATGTATCTACTTCAATATCTTCTTCAACTCATCCAAAAACGTATTCACATCCTTAAACTCCCGATAAACGGATGCAAATCTTACATATGCAACCTCATCTAGCTCTTTCAATTCTTCCATTACAATCTCACCGATACTGCTGCTCGATACTTCTTTGACCTCCATACTGAATATCTTCGTCTCAATCTTCTCTATCACCTGCTGAATATCTGCCGCAGACACCGGCCGCTTATAGCAGGCTCTTAAGATTCCATTCTCAATCTTCCCCCGATTGTATTGTTCTCTGTTATTATCTTTCTTAATAATAATCAACGGTATTGTCTCAACCTTTTCATAGGTCGTAAATCTCTTTCCACAAGAATCACAGGAACGGCGGCGGCGGATAGAATTCCCATCCTCTGCAGGCCTTGAATCAATCACTCTGGTATCTAACTGGTTACAATATGGACACTTCATCTGTATTGTTTTCCTTTCTCGTTTACTACGTACAGTATACACTGCCCGCTGTCAAGAAGTCAAGTTACTCCTTCTCTTCATGCATCTCTACCAGAATGATATCTTTCCCTATTTTCTTAATGCATTTATATGGAATAATATACTCTGAGCCATCACAGAAAAATCCACATAATTTTCCTGCCTTCGGGATTACAAGCGCCTCAATACAACCGTTGCATTCATTAATAATCAAGTCTACTACATACCCCAGCTTCTTACAATCACACGCATTGATGACTTCCTTATTTTCAAATTCACAAAGCCTCATAACACAAAACCTGCATACACTACTTATTCATAGTATATGCAGGTCTTATCATTCCTGTTATTCCTTAAGATCAATTACCGATACCGGACAGGAATCTCTTGCCTCAATTGCCGTACTTTCATACTCCGGCGCAACATCTGCATATGCTTCTGCCACACCGTCGTCATCAAACCGAAATACTTCCGGACATGCCGCCACACACGCCCCGCATGAGATACATCCGTCATTTACTTTTGCTTTCATGAGCCATTCCTCCTTGCATTTTCAAGCTACTCCCGAAGTTCCCTCCATGAGAGTACACTTTCATGCAGTATACCCCGTTTTACAAGATGTATTCATTCCTGTTATATATTCGGTTAAAACCGGCAAAACTTATCGAATGAAATTCGTTCCGACTCTTGCCTCTTTCTCAGGCAGACCATATTCCTCCTTGCCAAGTGCAATACTCTTCATAAGAAATGCCATAT
>CANSLW010000174.1 GCA_947647815.1 uncultured Dorea sp.
GTTTGTGAATAATACAAAGATTGAAGTGTCTGATGATGAGGAAGTTGCTATCTGGTTGCAGTGTATATGACAAGAAATTCGTTCCATGCAATGATGGCTGCAAACGGACTGGAAGAACATCCGTCCTGTTTCGTGCAGTTTCAAAAGGTTTCGGATGTTTCCGGGGCAGTTTCGGATATTGGGCGGCAATATGGTCTGGCAGATGAGGATATTTCCGAAAACACTGCGGCTTTGGGATTTTCGGGACAAAGCAGGAATCAGTCCGTCAATGGAATCTATCAGACGGCGGCGGTGTTGTTCGTTCTGGTATTGCTGGCAGGAATATTGATGATCTCCGGCAGTATGAACAGCAATATTTCCCAGAGGACAAAATTTTTTGGCATGATGCGCTGTATCGGTGCAAGCCGCCGGCAGATCGTCCGGTTTGTGCGGCTGGAAGCGCTGAACTGGTGTAAAACCGCAGTCCCGGCCGGACTGATTCTCGGTACACTGGTCAGTTGGGGGATCTGTATATATCTGCGTTTCGGGATCGGAGGCGAATTTGCCGGCATGCAGATCTTTGCCGTAAGTCCTGTGGGTCTGGTAAGCGGTGTGCTGGTCGGCGTTGTGACCGTGCTGGCGGCGGCGCAGGCTCCGGCTAAGCGGGCCGCCAGGGTTTCGCCCGTGTCTGCTGTTTCCGGCAATTCAGAGGCAATGCCGCAGGGCCGGTATGCTGTCAGGTGGAAGGCTGTCAGAAAGTCTGTCAGAATAGAAAGGCTGCTAGGGATTCATCATGCAACAGGGTCCCGGAAGAACTGGTTTCTGATGACGGCATCCTTTGCACTGACAATCATCATGGTTCTGTGCTTTTCTATTGGTCTGGATTTTGGCCGGGGTTTGATTCCTTCTTTGAAGTCCTGGCAGCCGGATCTTACGCTGAACGGCTATGGTAATGCACTGGCACTGGGGCAGAATGTCAAAGAGGAGATCAGCGGTATCCCCGGGGTGAAGCGTGTTTTTGGAATTTCGTATCTGGAGCATATACCGGTAACTTCTTCCCGACCGGAGGTTCATGAAATCAATCTGGAATCCTATGATGAAAACTTACTGAAAAGTGCAGAAGATGTCAGGTTTGAAGGAAATCTGTCGGAAATCTATGGAGACAGCGGGAAAGTTATGACGGTTTATGATAAAGATAACCCTTTGAAAGTCGGGGATAAGATTCAGATCGCCGGAAAAGAGGTTGAGATTACCTGTTCCGTATCCAGTAGTCTGTTTCCCAGTGAACTGCTTGTCATCTCCTCACAGGAGACGTTTGAAAGGCTGACGGGGGAGAAGGGACTTACTATGATCGGTGTGCAGCTTGATGAGGAGGCAGATGAGGAAACGATACGGCAGGTTAGCAGCTTTGCAGCAAGTGACGTGATTTTTTCGGACGGCAGGGCGGCAAATAAGGAGTCGAATACCTCTTATCTGATGATACAGGTCGGTGTGTATGGCTTTCTGGCCATTATTGGAATGGTTACGCTGTTCTATATCATGAACAGTATATCCATCAGTGTGGCCGCACGGACAAAGCAGTATGGAGTTATGAGGGCGGTTGGTATGGACGGCGGTCAGCTTGTCCGGATGATCTGCGCAGAAGCATTTACCTATGCCGTATCCGGCCTTGCGGCTGGCTGCGGAATCGGCCTTCCAATCAGTTACTTTTTGTATAACAGGCTGATTACCCGGCATTTCGGGATGGTCTGGTATCCGCCGGTGGCGCTGCTGTGCCTGATTGCTGTGTTTGTGGCGGTCTGTGTGGCTGCGGCCGTGTATGCCCCTGCAAAACGGCTTCGGGAGATGGCGGTCACGGATACGATGAATGAATGGTAACAAATTGACTTATATATAAAAGTAAGTTATAGTATGACTAGAAAAGAACGGTCTGAGGAAAGCAATATGGTGTATCATATTGCTTCAGATAATTATGCAGATTGAGAGGAGCCGGATAGCCGTGAAAAAAAGTAAAGTGTGGGAAAAAGATGGATTTGTAATGAGGCCTGCAGACAGAAAGGATGCAGAACATTATTATGAACAGAATTACAATCCTCTTGATAAAGAAGCAGCCAGACTGACCGGCAGCAAAGAGTATTTTTCGAAGGAGGAAGTGATTTCTTTTTTTCATAAGTCTATAGAGGATGAAGAACGTTATCTGTTTCTGCTCATTGCCCCGGATGGACGGATCATCGGGGAAAGTGTGATTAATGAGATTGATGTTGCCTTGCGGTGTGCGAACTTCCGGATTGTCATCTATCATCCGGACGGACGTGGGAAGGGAATTGGAACGTGGATGGTTGAAAAAACCCGGGATTTTGCTTTCGAAGAGCTGAAGCTTCATAGACTGTCCCTGGATGTGTATTCATTTAATCCCAGGGCAAGAAAGGTCTATCTGAAGGCAGGGTTTAAGCAGGAGGGAATTCTTCGTGATGCGGTTAGGGACGGCGTAGGTTATGCGGATGATATATTGATGTCGATCCTGGAAGACGAATGGCGGCAGATTCGGGAGCATGCTAATGTGGGAGATATGGCGGATCAAGGTTGAATTTCTTTAAAAGTTTACAGCTATGCGAATAGGTTGATAGTGGTTTTATGAGATTTTTTGGAAAATGCAGAAAGTGACAGGAGAAGAATCGGGGGACTGGGAAATGTTTTATTTCTTAAGTTCCCCGCTGAATCGATTTAAGATAAAAAATTATGACCATGCCTATAAATTAGTATTTGAATACATAGAGACATTTTATAATACAGTAAGAACCCATAGTCATTGTGGATATTTATCACCAATTAACTTGTACTTTTTCTTGACATAGTACCAGGAAGAGGTTGGGGCTTTCCGGGTACGTGTGATTTTATCAAGAAAATAATATCATTTCAGTATCATTTAAGATAACGAAAACCCCACAATCCAATGAATTGTGGGGTTCTCGCCGTTGTTATAGTTATCTAAAAGGAATGAGAGTAAAGTGCGGCACCCGGGATAAATCCCGAGGTGCAATACTTTGTGAGGGGGGAAGATAGTTGATATGTATTTCAACTATCTGACTCTTAGTATAAAAGATAAATGTGTCTAAAATATGTTCATTCCCTTAAACAAATCGAAAGATTCTTAAATCCATATGAAGCATTGATGAAAAAGAAAGTTGGAATATGGAAGTGAAAATGTTATAATCAACAGGTGAATCAGAATCGAAAATACAATAAACAGCACAAACAAGATACATAAGGAGGAAGCATGACGAAGAAGAAACTTGCCTTGGAGATCATTGAACGGCTGAAAAAAGAATACCCGGATGCCGGATGTACCCTGGATTATGACCAGGCATGGAAATTATTAGTCAGTGTCCGCCTGGCTGCCCAGTGTACGGATGCAAGGGTGAACGTTGTGGTAGAGGATCTGTATAAAAAGTTTCCGGATGTAGAGGCTCTGGCGGCGGCTGACCCTGCGGATATCGAGGAAATTGTAAGGCCCTGCGGCCTTGGAAAAAGTAAGGCCAGGGATATCAGCGCCTGCATGAAGATGCTGAAAGAAGAATATGACGGCAGGATACCGAAGGATTTCAACGCCCTGCTGAAACTTCCCGGTGTGGGACGCAAGAGTGCCAATCTGATCATGGGCGATGTCTTTGGAGAGCCGGCCATTGTGACGGACACCCACTGTATCCGCCTGGTGAACCGCATGGGGCTCGTAGACGGAATCAAAGAACCGAAGAAAGTGGAGATGGAACTGTGGAAGATCATCCCGCCGGAAGAAGGAAGTGACTTCTGCCACCGTCTGGTCTATCATGGGCGGGATGTCTGTACCGCAAGGACGAAGCCTTACTGTGACAAATGCTGTCTTAAGGATATCTGCAAAAAGAACGGAGTAGAAGCATAAAGGTTTTTGCTCAGTTCTGGCGAAGGGCTTTCAGGCTTTCGATCAATTCCAGGTCTTCCTGTTTCAGCCGAAGGTTGGAGCAGTAATTCCTGCCTTCCGGGGTGGTAACATTAATCTCCACAACCGTGCCTTCAACGAGTGCGTCCTGGGAGACGGCATTCAGAAATAAAGGGAATTTGGGATGGTTTACACGAAAGCGGTCCATTCCGCCTTTCAGCTTCTGGATCATTGCGATCTGGTTAAAATTCATATTCAAGATGGTATACCTCCATAGTTTCAATCGTCTGGTATATAGTATACTGGGATTATGGCGGATAGTCAAAGGAGATTAATAGAAAATAGAAAAAAGGGAAAGATGGGGTTCGGAAAAGAAATGAATTTACAGCATGCGAAGAGAGAATTTGAGCGGTATCTGGACAGTTATGACAGAGAAGATGACAAAGTACGGCTGAAGATCGTACATACCTATGGTGTCACGGAATGCTGCCGTAAGATTGCAGAGAGAATGAAGCTTCCCGGAGAGGACCGGGAACTGGCGGAACTAATCGGGCTTCTGCATGATATCGGAAGATTTGAACAGTTAAAGCGGTTCAACAGCTTTGAGCCGGAAACGATGGACCATGCAGGTTTTGGCGTGAAGATCTTATTTGACGAAGGGATGATCCGGCAGTTTGTGGCGGAGGATACCTGGGATGACGTGATCCGGACGGCCATAGCGAAACATAGTGATTTCCGGCTGGAAGGAATTCAGGATGAGCGTATACTCATGCATGCCCGTATCATCCGTGATGCCGACAAGCTGGATAACTGCCGGGTGAAATTAGAAGATACGATAGAAACCATACTGGACACTTCGGCCGGCGAAGTAGGGGAAACCGTCATCAGCCAGGAAGTTCTGGAGCAGTTTCGCAAAAAAGAATCTATCCTTTCTTCCACGAGGAGAACAAAGATGGATTACTGGCTTTCGTATCTGGCATATTTTTTTGATATCAACTACCGGGCATCTATGGAACTGATCCGGGAAAATAATTATGTGGTGCGCCTGATCCGGCGGATTCCCTACTCTGACCCGCAGACCAGGGTGCAGATGGCAGAGGTCGAGGAAACGCTGTGCAGATATGTGGATGATTTTTGCAATGGATTTTTATAGATTGATATTCAAATACAGGTGAAATGTGGTATACTATAGACAGGATTTTTGAAGTGTTATGCGCCTGGACGGGAAGTCTGACGGGAAGAAAGCAAGGTTTCCGTATGTGCGCACAGAAAGAAAAGGGGGCAATAGAGATGACGGGAGAATTGATTAAAGAAGTAAAGCATATTCAGCAATGTCTGGTGAACAAGGACATGGAAGGGGAAGAGTGGGAAGAGAAGATGGAGATCATCCATAAGCTGGAAGATGTGGTTACCTATCTTAAAGATGCGATGGGCCGGGGGATTGAGTTCTGATGGTGCAGGCCGGACAATGTATTTTGAGGAGTCAGGAACTTAGGAAGATATACTGCCGCAGATAAGCGTGCCGGAAATGACAGGATATTCCGCCATTTCCGGCATTTTTGTTATCATTTGCTTCTCCCGCTGAACAGGATGTAATCTGACAGATGGCTCAGATTTCCCATCTGCCAGAAGCCCCGCAGGGAAGGAACAGACCGGTGCGGCTCACCGGAAGTCCGATCTCCTGGGAAGTTACCGTGCCATGATATTTTTTCAGCTCTATGCTTAACATATAAGTAAGGACAGCCGGTGCAAGTCCGGTGGTGTAGGAATTGACCAGAAAGAACAGGGGCTTGTCTGATAAAAGCTTCGCACACAGATGAATCAGAGGATGGATGGCATCCTCAATCTTCCAGACCTCGCCCCTGGGTCCCCGTCCGTAAGAGGGGGGATCCATGATGATGGCATCGTATTGATTGCCCCGGCGGATTTCACGTTCTACGAATTTTACACAGTCGTCTACCAGCCAGCGCACAGGCCTGTCTGACAGGCCGGAAGAGGCGGCGTTTTCTTTCGCCCAGGCAACCATGCCCCTGGAGGCGTCAACATGGGTCACGCTGGCTCCGGCCAAAGCGGCAGCAAGAGTGGCTCCGCCCGTATAGGCAAACAGGTTCAGTACCTTTACCGGCCGCCCGGCATGACGGATCTTCTCTGAGAACCAGTCCCAGTTTGCCGCCTGTTCGGGAAAGAGTCCGGTATGTTTGAAACTGAATGGTTTTAAATTGAAGGTCAGATTCCCGTAATGGATCTGCCACTGCTCGGGTAGCTGGAAGAATTCCCATTCTCCGCCGCCTTTTTTGCTGCGGTGATAATGTCCGTTCCTGTGGGTCCAGCCCTTGTCGGTTCTGGGCGTGTCCCAGATGACCTGGGGATCCGGGCGGATCAGGAGATACTGGCCCCAACGTTCCAGCTTTTCGCCTTTGCTGCAATCTATGATTTCATAATCTTTCCAGTTATCTGCTGTCCACATGGTTCGGATTCCTTTCCTGTTTCACGATTTCTGAGTCTTAAGTATATCCGCTTTTATACTGAAAATCAAGTGGAGAAAGGAACGCCGGAAAGATCTTTTTGGAAAATTGCTGGATTCTCTTGCGGATATCTGCACGATGGGATATAATATTTTTGAAAAATAAATGAGTTCTTCGGGGCAGGCTGTATTGTTGCTGCATGGCTTTTTTGCAAGCTTTTTGACGCATTCTTT
>CANSLW010000175.1 GCA_947647815.1 uncultured Dorea sp.
CCTTACTCATTGCCAGAACGAATAGATACACGTCTCTGAAAAATTGTTTATAAAGTTCTTCAAAATCTATTTTCATTCCGTCACTCTCCTTTCTGTCTATTAGACGCATGACTCGTTGATTCGTTACAAAGATTATAAAATATATTTGATATAATTTGGAGAAATATATTTGGAATATAAGAAAATATCTATATGATTGTAAAAATTTAGTAAATTATAAAGATTATTTACAGTTTTTCTGTAGATTGGGTTATAATAAGAATAATATTTGAATGAAAATAATAGGAAAGGATGATAAAGATGGCAGTAATACATTTGACGAAGGAGAATTTTAAAGAGGAGGTGCTGGATTCTGCAGTTCCGGCGCTGGTTGATTTCTGGGCAGCCTGGTGTGGCCCCTGCCAGATGATAGGGCCGGTGATTGAAGAGATTGCGGGTGAGGTTACAGATGCTAAAATCTGTAAAGTTGATGTAGATGCGAATCCGGAGCTGGCGAGAGAATACAAGGTTATGTCAATTCCGACGCTTCTTGTGTTCAAGGACGGACAGATTGCGAAGAGGAATGTCGGAGCGGCGCCGAAGGATGAGATTCTGGGAATGTTAAAGTAGTAAGATGAGAAAATGAAGCCTCTATAGAATAGTTGGATGATTCCGGTTATTTTATAGAGGTTTTTCTTTATAATTTATGTTGACAAATCTGTAAAGAATGAGTATATTAAAAATATGAACATATGAATAGTTATTCATATGTTGAGGAAAATGTGTCTGCCGGCATATTTGACTTAACTGTCTGGATGGAAGGAATTTGAAGAAAGGATAGAGATGGCTATGAGTGAACAGAATAATAAAAAAATGAATGAACATCACCATCATGACCATGAGGAGTGTGGATGCGGACACGACCACCACGACCATCATGAGCATCATCATGACCATGGAGAATGTGGGTGTGGATGCGGACATGACCACCACGACCACCATGAGCATCATCATGACCATGGAGAATGCGGGTGTGGATGCGGTCATGACCACCATGATCATGCTCATGAAGAGCATCGGCATGAAACGCATTCTATGCCAAAAGGTGTGGAGAAGAGGACATATATCTTAGACAATCTTGGCTGTGCTAATTGTGCGGCAAAGATGGAGCGACAGATTCAGGAATTGCCGGGAGTTAAGATGGCAGTGATTACATTCGCGACAAAGCAGCTTGTGGTGGCGGCGGATCATCAGGAGAAACTTCTGCCGGAATTTCAAAGAATCTGTTCATCTATTGAATCGGAAGTTACGGTGACTTTACGGGAAGATGATGTTGCAATACATAAGTCGAAGGAGAATCCTATTGCAGAGAATAAGAAGGATCTTATAGCGATAGCGGCAGGCGCGATACTTTTTATAGCGGGAGGAGTGCTGGAACATACGATGACAGACTCTATGATCAGCGCAGTCCTGTTTGTAGCGGCGTATGTGATCTTAGGATTAGAAATAGTGTGGACGGCAGTGAAGAACCTGGCCAAAGGCCATGTGTTTGATGAAAATTTTCTTATGAGTGTGGCAACTCTTGCCGCATTTGCTATTGGCGATTTTGCAGAAGCTGTTGGCGTTATGTTGTTCTACCGGGTTGGTGAAGTCTTTGAGGATATTGCGGTCAGCCGCAGCCGTTCGCAGATTATGGAGGCTGTAGATCTTAGGCCGGAGGTTGTAAGTCTGGTACACGGGGACAATGTGAAGGATATTCCGGCAAAAGATGCGAAAGTGGGAGATGTGATTCTGATTCGTCCGGGAGACCGTATTCCGCTGGATGGTAAGATTGTAGAAGGCCAGAGCCAGATTGATACGTCTCCTGTGACCGGTGAACCGGTGCCGGTGAAGGTATTTCCTGGAAAGGAGATTTACTCAGGCTGTGTAAATGACACGGGCGTACTGAAGTTAGAAGTACAGAAGCCGTTAGGAGAGTCTATGGTAACCCGGATTCTGGATTCTGTTGAGAATGCGGCAGCCAGCAAGCCGAAGATTGACCGTTTTATTACTAAATTTGCAAGAATCTATACGCCGGTGGTTGTGGCGGCCGCAGTACTTACCGCCGTAGTTCCGTCTCTGATTACCGGAGAATGGAATTACTGGATCTATACGGCGATTACCTTCCTGGTTATCAGCTGTCCGTGCGCACTGGTGCTGAGCGTGCCGCTTGCTTTCTTCTCAGGTATAGGGGCAGGGTCAAGGCAGGGCATCTTATTTAAAGGCGGTATTTCGATTGAAGCGTTGAAAGACGTGAAGGCTGTTGTCATGGATAAGACAGGAACCATTACCAAAGGGAACTTTGTGGTACAGAAGACAGTAACTCTTAATCGTCTGACAGAGAAACAGCTGCTTACGATTGCGGCAGATTGTGAACTGGGTTCTACACACCCGATTGCGACAAGCATTGTGACGGAGGCAAGAGGAAGGAATCTGTCTCTGGTCAGGCCAAAAGAGGCGGAAGAGATATCCGGCAAGGGAATCCGTGCAGTATTCCCGGAAGGGACAGTGCTTTGCGGAAGTACGGGATTGATGGAATTATATCAGATTGATGTGTCAGATTACCAGGGAAGCGCTTATGGAACAGAAGTACTGATAGCAATTGACGGACAGTTAGAAGGATATCTGGTTATTGCAGATGTGATTAAGGAAGAAGCGCAGCGCGCAGTAAAGAGGATGAAGGAGCAGAGACTTGTTACGGCAATGCTGACAGGTGATGCTAAGGACAGTGCCATGGCAGTCGCCAGGCAGACAGGGATTGACGAGGTTCATGCACAGCTTCTGCCCCAGGATAAGTTAAGCAGGCTACAGAAGATTCGTAAGACACATGGCGCCGTGATGTTTGTAGGTGATGGAATTAATGACGCGCCTGTACTTGCAGGAGCGGACGTGGGAGCGGCGATGGGAAGCGGCGCGGATGCGGCGATTGAGGCGGCGGATGTTGTATTTATGACTTCTTCTGTGGATGCCATACCGGAAGCGGTGGATATCGCCAGAAAAACCGGAAGAATCGCCATGCAGAATGTGGTGTTTGCCTTGGTTGTTAAGTTCCTGGTCATGGTTTTTGGATTCTTTGGGTTTGCGAATATGTGGATGGCTGTATTTGCTGATACAGGTGTGGCAATGTTATGTGTGCTGAATTCCGTACGCATTTTGTATACAAAACAGAAGGACCATAGCTATATAGAATAGAAGGGCTTGAAGATGTTCGGATTTTCACATATAATTGTGTGGAGATTATAGAAAAGGAACATAGATGAGCATGTATTTAGAAAAAGAACTGGTATCAGTCGGGAAGCGGGAGAACAATAAGAAGAGGAATTACCTTGTGATAGACCCTCTGCAGGGGAAGCACATACCGGTAAAACCTGGCAAAGCGCTTAAGTTGTTTGACGCCCTGGCTGATACCTTTATTAATGAGTATAAGGATGAGGATATCTTGTTGATAGGATTTGCGGAGACGGCAACTGCAATTGGTGCAGAAGCAGCGATTCGATTAGGAGCAAGGTATATCCAGACGACAAGAGAGATGATTCCGGGTGTAGAATATCTCTTTTTCTCAGAAACCCACAGTCATGCTACAGAACAGAAACTGGTGAAAGATGATATTGATAAGGTTATAGATAAGGTCAGCCGTGTTATTTTTATTGAGGATGAAGTTACGACAGGAAATACGATTATTAATATCATCAATATAATGGAAGAATTATATGGTATAAATGTAAAGTTTTCCGTTGCGTCTATCTTGAATGGTATGACAGAAGAGCATCTTAAGATATACAGAGAAAGAGGGATAAGAGTCCATTATATTCTTAAGATTAACCATGAGGAATATGGCAGGATTGCAGAGGAATATCATGAAAATGGCAATTATGAAGCCTGTGATATCAGCAGTCAGTCTGTAAATCATGTGAATGAAGTGAGTTTTGGCGGATGGGCGGATACGAGGAGGCTTGTAGATGCATCTGACTATGAGAAGTATTGTAAAGCTCTCTGGAAGGATATAGAATCGACGTTTGCATTGGATGAAAGTGAGAGAATATTGGTAATCGGAACAGAGGAATTCATGTATCCGGCCCTGTTTGTGGCAGCACAGATGGAGAAAAAAGGGTGTGCGGTGAGATGTCATTCGACTACGCGAAGCCCGATAGCAGTTTCGACAGACCATAATTATCCTTTGCAGACAAGATATGAATTGAGAAGCCTGTATGATAAGGACAGGGTAACATATATCTATGATATAGACAGTTATGACAGGGTATTTATTATTACGGATGCTCATAGTGTTGATAAGGCGGGGATTAATTCTCTGGTCCATGCCATAGAGAAGAAAAACAGAGATGTTAATCTGGTCAGGTGGTGTTAATATGAGAAGTTCTTATATGGAAAATGACGTTATCCTTCTGCTGAAGGATATTACAGGACTGGTAAAGCCCAAGCCGACATCAGAAAGGGAAGAGCTGATTCAGTCAGGAAAGCACTACTGTGAGATGCTCCCTATCGAATATGTCCCGACAGAGCAGTATATGAAGATATATGAAGAAGCCCTGGAAATATACTCCGCTTCTGTTGCGCAGGCAGTAGGAAAACTGGCGGATAAAATCATGGAATCAAGAGGGAAAGACGTTGTCCTGGTATCTCTTGCCAGAGCAGGGATACCGATTGGGATTCTGATAAAACGATATATAAAGTTCAAATATCACGCAGATGTTCCACATTATTCCCTGTCAATCATAAGAGGGCGCGGAATCGACCATAATGCAATGAAATATTTGCTGAAGAATTATCATGCAGAACAGCTGTTGTTTGTAGATGGGTGGGTCGGCAAAGGTGCTATTTTAAATGAGCTTAAGAGTGATTTAGAAGAATATGAGGGTGTGTCTTCCGAGATTGCTGTTATCGCGGACCCGGCAAATGTGACGGAGCTTTGCGGAACACATGAGGATATCCTGATTCCCAGTTCGTGTCTGAACTGTACGGTATCAGGACTGATTAGCAGGACGTTCCTGCGCAGTGATATTATAGGGGAAGATGATTTTCATGGAGCGGTATTTTACGGAGAATTACAGGATGCGGATTTATCTTATGAATTTATTGATTCTATTGAACGGGAATTCAGATTATCGGCAAAAATCCAGGATGTGAAGACAGAAGGCCTTGGAATAGACGAGGTCAGAGAGGTGGCGAAGAGATGCCAGATTGATGATATTAATCTGGTGAAGCCTGGAATTGGGGAAACTACCAGAGTCTTACTCAGGAGAGTCCCGTGGAAAGTTCTTGTAGATGAAAGATATAGAGATAACCGGGAACTGCGGCATGTGGTAAGGCTTGCAGAAGAAAAACAGGTTCCGGTTGAGTATTATCCATTAAAGCATTATAAATGCTGTGGACTGATAAAAAAGATGGGGGATATATAATTATATCGAAAGCTGCAGAAGCCGGTCAAGGCAATTCAGCCTTTATAGGCCGGCTTTTGACGTTTCTGTCACTTTTTTTACGAACAATGGACAGGTTAATGCATCAGATTAGATTATGCCGAAATGTTCTGCCATAAAATGTGTTCTGCGCGCCCAGTTAAGGTGTGTCTTATATTCGTTCATCCGTTCTCCGGAATTGCTGCCCGAGACATAGGAATTCTCGTTGGTGTTCCAGCTAAGGATATTCAGCGCATCTTCATAATTTTTCTTAGATACCTTGTATTCATCATTTACAATCTTAATCTGATTAGGGTGAATCACTGTTTTGCCGATGAATCCGCATAACTTGTCGTCCTTTATCTCTTTTCTTAACCCAGACTCCCATCGTTCTCCGGCATAATACTCCCAGACAGGACCGGAGATAACGAAGTCGGTTCCATATACAGTGACGATGTCTGCGAAAATATTTGCAATAGGAGTAATCTGATGAATAGATTCGTCAGGCTCTCTTCGAAAACCGAACAGATGCGACAGGTCGTTTCCGCCTACACGTATATTTAGTACATAGGATTCAAGAGAGGTTAGTTTCTCTTTTAAGCTGTATAGAACATCATAACGTACACGAAGATCTACAATTGCAGAGCTTTCGTAGATTGGCATTACGTATTTGACTGTCCCGGCGCCGCCGTTTAGAAAGGCAATCTGTTCGAGATATCTGTCTGCGTTATCTGTTGTGAATTTCGGGATGATATATCCCGTTATAATCTCATTGCTGCCGCCAAAAAGAGTAGAAAGTCTTCTGATCTGTTCAGGTCTTCGTACCCGGATGAAGATTTTTGGGAGGTAAAAATCTGTATTTTGTAATGCATCATAGATCTCGTTTATGGATGAAATTAGCTGGTTCTCCGCTTCTTCAACAAAATTATCATTGATGGTGTCTTCAAGGCAAAGCGCAAGAGAATAACCCGTTCCAAATCTCTGTGATCTAATAGAGGATGCAATGGATTTTTTATCTGCAGGACAATACAGAAGAGGTCCTACACTATAATAGACTGCCTGATTGTTCATGTCTTAGAAGCTCCTTTACATTGTGTGAACTGTATTTAAATATATCATATCATTCAGAGAATTGGT
>CANSLW010000176.1 GCA_947647815.1 uncultured Dorea sp.
CCACAACCCTGCCTTCCATTCTCTGCTCCTGATGTTCTGCTGCATGGTGCAGGAAACTGACTGCAATATCAATGCCTTTGGCATCATTGCCCGGTATCTCCGGTATCTTACCTCCCTGACATCCGATTGCAACATAGAATGCCTGATATCCCTGCCTGCGAAGCTCCTCAAGCGTAATATCCCTGCCAACCTCTATACCGCATCTGATATCCACGCCCAATTCACGAAGCACATCAATCTCTGCTTCGATAACATCTTTCTCCAGTTTATAAGACGGAATACCGTAGGTCATCATCCCACCCGGACGGGCATGTTTCTCGAACACCGTCGGCTTATATCCCTTCGTCGCCAGATAATAGGCACAGGACAACCCTGCCGGTCCTGCTCCGATAATCGCTATTTTCTGATCCCACTGTTTTAGGCGGCTGGATGCAACTACCACCGGCGGGATGTATCTGGTCTCTTCGTGAAGATCCTGTTCCGCGATAAATTTCTTAATATCATCAATCGCCACCGCCTGGTCAATCGTTCCACGGGTACATGCCAGTTCGCATCGTTTGTTACAGACGCGTCCGCAGATTGCAGGGAATGGATTATCCTTCTTAATCAGCGCAAGCGCTTCCTGATATTTCCCTTCTTTTGCCTTGCGGATATATCCCTGTACTGCGATATGTGCCGGACAGGCTGCCTTACACGGAGAAGTTCCGGTCTCATAGCAGTTGATTCGGTTATTGTCACGGTATTCTTCATCATACTTATCCTTGCCCCAGATAAGTTTATCCGGAAGTTCATGTTTCGGATACTGCACTTCGCGGCCGTCCTTCTTACACAGCTTCTGCCCCAGCTTCACAGCCCCTGCCGGACAATACTCCACGCATTTCCCACAGGCAACACATTTCTCCCGTTCTACTCTTGCAGTAAATGCACTGCGGCTCATATTCGGCGTATTGAACAACTGAGACGTCCGAAGGGCGTTACAGATATTAACATTGCAGTTACAGATTCCGAAGATTTTATTTTCTCCGTCGATATTGGTAATCTGATGCACGAATCCGTTATCTTCTGCCTTACGGAAGATCTCCATCGCCTCTTCATAAGTGATATCGTGCCCTTTCCCGGTCTCACGGCAATAATCCGCGAAATCGCCGACGCCGATGCACCAGTTCATCTCGTCATCCGCGCAGCCCTCATCCAGAACCTTGCGGCTGGCACGGCAGGAACATTGCCCCACTCCGATATGTCCCTCGTACTTCTTAAGCCAGTAAGAAATATGTTCCAGATCGATAGTCCCATTCTCCATGGAAATTGCCTTCTCAACCGGAATCACATGCATGCCGATTCCGGCGCCGCCCGGCGGAACCATGTGGGTAATCCCATCCAGCGGAATAAATGTCATACGCTCAAAGAAGCTCGCCAGCGCCGGATGTTCTCTTAAGCGCTTATTTCCCTCCGGTCCTTCCTCCATATTGAAAAGCTCGGCAGAACCCGGAACAAACATAGGCAGACAATACCTGCGGTCCGTCGGTCCAGGTATTGATCCATAATGATCATAGTTGTTGCCGTAATCATATTCCAGAAGTCCTATGTAGCTCATCTCATCTAATACCTTCTGGAAATGTTCCTTTTCGTCCTCCTCTATCTTGTTCATCTTCCAGAGTTCTTCAATCCTGTAGTGATGACGGACCTTCATCCTAAGCGCAATATCCGCCATCTCCTCGGTCACAATCTCCGCAAGCCCCCAGTATTCCGGGTCTTCTACCGTGACCCCCTTTAACTTGTGAGCCGCTACGTCTGTAATCTTCTTCCCCAGTTTTAAGATCTTCTCACTTGGTTTCTTGTCTCCCATATGCGGCGGGATGACTGCCTTACTCATTTCCGGCATATCTTTTCTCCTTTCGTTTCCCTGCTTTTTACCACTCTCCGTACTTTCTCTTACTTTATATTTTCCGATAAATTTCTCGAATTGTAAATTGACACAATTCCCAAATATGACGACATCTTTTTTATGGTCCTGGTCTAACCACATATTTATTGACATTTCATCACTGCTTAAGTACACTATATGATACCAGGGTCAAAATACCTTTTGACCCCAACATCACTATATACAGAATCAACAAACCAGGAGATCTATATAAAATTCAAAAAAATCATCCTTTCTTCCTGTAAGCCGAAGGCGACATTCCATGATAAGACTTAAAAACGGCAGAAAACTGGAATGGATTGGCATACCCTAAGGATTCCGAAATCATGGACACGGAATAATCTGTCAGAAGCAACAGCATCGACGCCTGCGCCATCCTAATCGAACGCAGATAATCGCTTGGCGTCTGCCCGTACGTCTTCTTAAAGACCGAACACAGGTAATTAGGATGAATATTCAAGGCATCGGCTACCTCCTGCATCTTAATGGGTTCACTGTAATGAGCATCCATGAACGCCTTCGCCCGCAGTGCAGGTGATTCCTCCTTATGTTCCTCTGACTCATTGGATACCTGAGAACTTAAAAGGTCTGAGAAGAAATCCAGCATCCGACTGTTGGCCATCAGAGAATCCGAAAGCTTCCGGATATTAGTAAACTGCTTTCCTGGAAAAACAAATTGGTCATATTGCGAGTACTCCGATACCCTCTTGTCTGTTACAGCAATAATTGCCAGAAGATTCTTCTCAATCTCTTTCGCAGGCATCTTAAGCTGAATTACGTTATCATCTCCAAATAGAAGGGTAATAAAAGGATTAGCAGCATTCGAATAGAATCCAATCCATCCATATTTCCACGGATCCGTCAACGAAGCATAATATCTCGCAGAAGCCCCTGAAGGAATATAGAACGCCTGGCCGGCCTGTACATTCATCAACCTGTGATTCCATTCAAGGTAGCCGTTTCCTTCCAGTACAAAATGAATCAGGTGATAGGCCTCCGAGCGGAAACCATAGGTATACCCCGGCGTACATTCCTGGATTCCACAATGGTTCAGTTGAAAAGAAAATTTATTGACGTCTGTCCGGTCTAAAAAAATATTTTTGTTTCCTATCATATGAAGCTCCATTTTCATCTGTTTTCATTATAGTGTGATACGGAATTGATTTCAAGCCACATTCTGGCTTTTCCTCTGATTGTAATTAATAGTTACTGCTTTCATAATTCCTTAACCCTGCCCGCAGCATCAGACAAGATGCCGCAAGCATCGCAATACAGAAAAACGGGATAATAAAAGCGCCTGCCCCCGTCTCTGCCTTTCCTAACAGATATCCGACCGGATAATAGCTGACAAAGGCATAAGGAATCAGATATCCAAAGATTCCCTGGAATACCGGAGGATAGATAATCAGCGGATACTTCGCCATCTCGCCTAAAGAAATCACAAAATAATTGAGGCTGTTCTTCTTTCCCTCCATCCAGAATGAGACGCAGCTTGCAATCCATATCATACATACTCTAATGACACATGCTTCCAGTAAAAACAGCAGAAACAGAATCACTTTGACCGGATTCCATCTGACCTCGCATCTTATGAACCCCACAATCAGGACAGCAGCGGCAATCACCATCTTATTCAATCCGTCAAAATCTATCTTCGCTGTCAGAAGCTGTAAGCCGACGGGCACCGGCCTTACTAAGAAGCGGTCCAGCTCCGCCATGTGGATCATATTCGTAATCTTCCACGCCCCCTGAAAGAAAAAATTAATAAATCCTTCGGAGAACAGTAAAAATCCATAGAGAAGGAAAATCTCCCACATCGTCCATCCCCCCACCTCAGGGATATTGCTGTAGATGATGCCGATCAATCCCAGATTACATCCCTGGGAAAACAGCGTAAAAAATACCATCATCAGAAAATCCGTCCGGTATTGCGCCAGTGATTTGATATTCTGTATCTGAAACAAGATATATAGTCTGATATACTTTCTACATTTCTTCATACCTTCCAGTCCTTTCATTGGTGCAGACCTTGCCTGCTAATCCGCTTTCAGCCAAAAACTCTAGGTTAAAAACCATAATCATCCCCCATACATAGAAATCACACCAAACGCTTTCTTTCCGAACAGAGTTCCTGCAAGGCTCAGAAGAAGAATCCATACAATCTGCAACAGAATCTGAGAAACGCATTCTTCTATGGAAAAAGTGCCGATAAACACACAGCACGGCGTATAGACAATTCCCTGAAACGGCAGATATCTGACAAGCTCTCTTAAAACCCCTGGAAACATGGAGAGCGGAATCAAAGCTCCTGAGAAGAAATTCGTAAGAATCTCCCTCGCTTTCGTCACTCCATAGGAGTTATCCGTATAGAAACACAACAGTGAAAACAAATACTGGATACAGAATTTCACTCCCATTCCCAGAAAAAGTGAAATCAGGAACAATATTGCACGGATTCCGCTTAGATACCGCGTACCGTTAACCGCAAGATAGATACTTCCAATCAGTAAAAACGTCACCGCAAATTCCATACCTGCCGTCCCCAGCATACGGAAGAAAAGCATCCCTCTGTAAGACAACGGTTTCAGTAAATCAAGTATAATATCTCCCTTCACAATCCGTTCCGCAATATTCATCTCGAATCCCATTGAAAAAACACTGTTACATAAGAATGCAACAAACACATACTGTCTCATAATCTCCCATGTATATCCATTCACAATTTCCTGATATGCGAAAATACTCTTCCAAACATAATATAATACGACCGCCTGGATAAAATTCGCCAGCATCCCCGTAATAAATGTACTTCGGTAAGCACAGCCCTCTAAAAATCCACATCGTATATAAGCCAGATATTTCTTCATCGTTTACCTACCTCATATTTCCTGTTCTTCCACATATGATACGGCATCCGTACCATGTTCAAACAACTCAATAATAATCTGCTCTAATGTCATACCGCCATCATATCTGTCAAACAGCTTTTCAATCGAATCATCAAACAGAATCTTTCCCCTTTCCAGTATGATCAGCCTGTGACAGAGAGATTCCAGATCCTTCATATCATGACTGGTCAGCAGAATGGTAGTCTTCTTTTCCTGATTCACCTCTTTTAGAAATGCATAAATCTTCTGCTTTGCCGTTACATCAACCCCGATGGTGGGCTCGTCAAGGAACAGGACCGGCGGCTCATGTAATAGCGAGGCTGCCAGATCAGCCCTGACCCGTTGTCCCAGAGACAGCTTTCTTGCCGGCTGTGACAGGAAATCATTCAGCCCCAATATCGCGCTGAACCTCTCCATATTCCGTACATACTGTTCCTCTGATAATGCATAGATATTTTTCAACAAGTTAAAACTCTCAACTACAGGAATGTCCCACCACAGCTGTGTCTTCTGTCCGAAGACTACGCCTGTCTTCCTTGCATTTTCTATCCGGTTGGCAAACGGATCCCTTCCCATGACCCTTATGTTTCCTGCACTCGGCTTCATGATTCCGGTCAGCATCTTGATGGTCGTCGATTTTCCCGCGCCGTTTGCCCCTAAAAACGCCACGCTTTCTCCCTCATTGATGTGAAAAGAGATGCCTTTCACCGCTTCTAATGTCTCATACTTCGGCATAATCAGATGCTTGAGGCTCCCTGCGATCCCTGCACTCTTTTTTGCAATCTTGTATTCCTTTTTTAAATCTTGTACTTCTATCATTTCTATTTGTCCACCTCATTTCCAGCCATAATCAAGCACTTTCTATAAAATATCAGCTTTTTCTTCATGCGCCACATCTTAGAAATGATAGTACCACAATAAAAATATCAAAAACATATTATTTTCAAAGGTATTTCTTCAAAATCCTAATATCAAATCTGAGCACGACCGAATTAACTTACAAAACTCTTCAATGCCAACAGAATCAAAGCCAGGCAAGAATAAAATATTTTGAAACGCACAAAAAACAAAGAAATTCCCTGCCGCCCCAGTTTTATATTCCAGGCAGCAGGGAATTTTATATCATTATACTCATACTAAGATTTTCTTTTCCACTTCAAGATCTCCACTCCTGCATATACCGCAGAATAATATCGGAAAACTCTTTGCTTCGCAGACGTGATACGGGTATCTCTTTTTCATTTTCCATATATGCAATTCCATTTTTATAGCTTTTTAAATATCTCAGGTTAATCAAAAAACTTCTGTGGCATTTGAAAAAACGGTTGTCAAGCTTCTTTTCAAGCTGTTCCATTTTATCATAGTAATCGATTACATCACCTGACTTCAAATGCAGATATACTTTCCGATCCATAATCTCACAGAAAAGAATATCGTCAAAGGAAATGATGATACTTTCATATCCTTTTTGAACAAGCAGGTTCGACTCACTGGCGTTCTGTATGGCTGTAAGCAGCCGTCCCATTGTTTTTTCAAACTGCTTTTTTTCGACCGGCTTCACAAGATAATCGTATGCCTGTACCTCAAAAGACTGGAACACCATTTCCTTCAGAATTGTTATAAAGATGAGAAATCCTTTGAACCTGCGGTCACGTAATTTTCTTGCTGTCTCCATCCCGTCCATCTTTCCCATCTGGATATCAAGAAAAAGAATGTCTATTCTCCTGTTATATAAAAGCA
>CANSLW010000177.1 GCA_947647815.1 uncultured Dorea sp.
TATCAATCCTTCCCTTACATTCTTATCGCTTCTAGCTGTTCTTACTTATCTATTGTGACTTAACCACACTCTGATATCTCTTGATATCGTTACTCACAGACTGCAATAGATATTGATAATGCAGTGTACTTCTAGCAATCTTCGTGTTCTCAACATCCGCATTCACATTGTTCTCATCAACTCTTCCCGAATCATCCCTGCTGTACACCAGGCAGTCCGCCTGCTCAATCGCCTTGCGGATTGAAGTTGTATTCTTTGTCTGGCTTGCTGCTATCAATCTCTTCCGGTATTCTTCCTCGAACGTAACTGTCTTCTTCTTATACCCCGGTGTATCCACATTAGCAATGTTGAGCGCCAGGACCTCCTGTTGTTTCCAAAGAAAATCCAACGATTTCTGAGACATCGCAATTGTATTTCCAAATAACATAATCTATCACTTCCTTACATTTATTATGAATACTATTGAAATAAAAAACAAATACTATATCTGTCTACTCTTTGCCGCTAATAAATCTAACAAACAACAAAACACGACAAAAAGCCACTATTTCCGTTTTATTATACTCGTATCAATTCAAAATGTCCACACTTTTCACAGGATTTACATATTTTACATATCATTTTTCATAGGTCTATATTAATTTGGCAATCTCCCTTATAATGCAATTAATATATTAGCTAATATATTATAATATGAAAGAATCCTGCTCATCTGAAATATTGGATGACCAGCTCAGTGAGCTTAACGACGCCGCCCTGCTGAGCATCTGTAACTGCATCAGATTTACAAAATACTGTGCATCTGTCTGAGACATCTTATATGTACTGTTATTATTTGTTTCGGTCCTCTTACCATTCGTCAGAACTGCCTGTGTATCTGAACCATATTTCTCCGCGGTCTTAACATTCACAGTCTTGTCAATAGTCAAATCCGAATTCATATAACCTTTGATTCTTGCAATATAGTTTCTGGTCTCCGAAAACGGAGGAACGCCTCCATACTTCGCTACATTGCCACTTCCTGCGTTATAAGCAGCCAAAGCAAGGTCTATATTGCCATTATACTGTTTCAGTTTCTGAGAAATATATTTGGCGCCTCCCATAATATTACTTCTTGCATCAAAGGGATCCTCCACCCCCAATGACTCCGCCGTTGCCGGCATCAGCTGCATAACACCCTGCGCCCCTGCCGGAGATACTGCATTCGGATTAAATCCCGATTCTGCCTTTCCCATGGCTTTCAGCAGATTAAGCGGTACACCGTACAACTCCGCCGCCTCCGCAAAGATTGCATCCATACTTTGTTCAGAACTTATAGTCTGAGTCTCCGTAACACTTGGTTCCAGCTCCTGATTCCTCAAGGCATTAATCCGAAGCAAAGTGTCCAGGAATGTATCCGATGAATTCAATCCCGCTGAAGATGTCTGTCCCAGTTCTGACCGCCCTGCGGTTCCCGAGACTCCTTGTATCTGGTTATAAACATTGCTCATATACTTGTACCAGTTCTCATAAATCTTATAATCCATTCCCATAATCTCTGCCACCTGTTCTTTCTTTATTCTTCCTACAGCCGCACTGTCATTGAGTTTATTTAAATTTAATATATATACTATGCAATATACATCAGGTAATTCCTGTCAACTCTTTTATCTTCAAAGTATATTTTAGGTCAAAAAAATACCTTCCCGGGACACCTTATAATAACAAAAACAATGTATTGTGAAATCTCTCTACCAGTAATAATAAAACAATGTATTGCAAAATATTCTTTCCCAAAAAGATACTTTCCTTTATGGTGCGTGTTAGTATATATAGATACTTTATCCACATTATATTTATACCACTTTTAACTCTCTTTGAAAAGTTTTTTGTGTCATTTTTTTTATGATTGTAAAATTTAACCTATTCTTTCTAAAAAAATATACAAATTTACCATTTTTACTATTAAACAGATATTTACAATCCGGTAAAATAGTTATAGAATAAGTAATATACATTATGATTATAACTTTAAAGTAGTAGGAGGAATGAATTGTGTTAAAAAACTTGAAAATAAGGAGCAAACTTATTCTTTCATTCAGCATCACGGTATTGTTCTTTGTTATTGCAATCATTGCAGCCAATATCGGATTAAGCAGTGTATTTGACGGACTGGATGATTTCTACACCACACCTTATCCTATGGTAGAATCTTCTCTGCAGGCGCAGTCATCCACACGCAAGATTCAGCTGAATATGTACCGCGCCGCCGTAGCAACGGATGACGCGACTTCTCAGGCGCTTATTAACGAAATTAACGAAGTAAGCACAAAGATGAACAACGCCCTTGATACACTTAAGGAATCTTATTCAGGAGATCCGGCGCTGCTTGCATCTACAGAAGATGCCGTTGACAGATTAATAACGGCCAGACAGGCTGCTCTTGACTGCCTGAATGCCGGCGACCGGGACGGCGCTATCGCTATACTGAATGGCGAGTATGCTGATGCAGGTACTAATTTCGCCACTGTTACAGAGGAATTAATCGCCGCAGCCAAGAACGAAGCAGATGCTTATTATGCTTCCGGCCAGACTACTAAAAGATACTGCAGCCTTATCCTCATTGCACTTGCCGCTTTCTGCGTTATACTTACAGTCATAATGGAGGTACGAGTTATCAGAGATATTACTCGTCCAATTGCAGAGATTGAAGATGCGGTAAAAGCAATGGCAAAAGGCGATATGCACTCAGATGTTGCATACCAGTCTCAAGATGAGCTGGGTGTGCTTGCCGAGAATCTCCGTTTTGTACTGAAGACATTATCAGATTACATTGCCCACATCTGCAGCAGGATGGATTCCCTTGCAGAAGGCGACTTAAGCGTAGAGATGGATATGGATTATCTCGGCGAATTTGCATCCATCAAGCATTCTGGAGCCAAGATCATAGATTCCCTGAATGATGCCCTGAGCCAGATCCATCAGGCATCCGAACAGGTAGCTGATGGTTCCGAGCAGGTTTCCAGCGGTGCACAGGCCTTAAGCCAGGGCGCAACTGAACAGGCTAGTTCCGTTGAAGAGCTGGTTGCTACCCTCAGCGATTTATCAGAGCAGGTAAACCAGACCGCGCAGAAATCCCGTGATGTCAATGAATTAATTGCACTGACAGGGAACGAAGTAAATAACAGTAGTACCAAGATGGCATCCATGATGACTGCCATGACCAAGATTAACGAATGTTCAAGCCAGATTGAGAAGATTATAAAGACGATTGAAGACATCGCATTCCAGACTAATATCCTTGCCCTGAATGCTGCCGTAGAAGCCGCACGTGCAGGAGAGGCTGGAAAAGGATTCGCTGTTGTTGCAGATGAAGTAAGAAGCCTTGCATCCAAGAGTGCAGAAGCTGCCAAGGATACTACCGTACTGATCAGCAATTCTCTGAATGCCGTATCTGAAGGTAACCAGATTGCAGCAGAAACACAGGAATCTCTTGAGAAAGTTGTTACCAGCGCACAGCAGATTACAGCGAACATGGCTTCCATTACAGAAGCAACCGATATACAGGCAGAGGGACTTTCTCAGGTTACTCTGGGAATCGATCAGATTTCATCTGTTATTCAGACAAATTCTGCCACAGCACAGCAGAGCGCTGCCGCCAGCGAAGAATTATTCAGTCAGTCCAGCCTGCTTAAGAGCCTGGTAGGACGTTTCCGTCTAAAAGGCATGGCCGCCGCACCGTCTGCCGGCAAACTTGCAGATGCCGCCCCAGTTTCCACCGGTTCGGTTTCTTCTAATACATATGAGCCGTATGAATCTACATATGAACCTTACGATTCTTTTGATTCATATACGGCAAACAATACATATGAGCCAGTGAATATGGATGAACCAGTGTCAGCTCCGGCTCCGGCCAAGACAGTTAATCATGTCAGCTCATTTGTAGATGATATGGCGAAATATTAAGATGCTAAGATATATACATTAGAAAAGAGTCTCTTCTTAAATCTACCAAGAAGAGACTCTTTTTCTTTAATTTTCTATCCATATATTCAAATATTTGTTCCCATTTTACAATTCAATAATTATTAAAACACTCCTGAAGCCCAATATGCAATCCTATACGCAGTCTCATCTCATTCCCTCAACTGCATCCAGAATCCAATCAGCACAATTACTCCATGTAAAAGCAAGCAGTTACCCGGCTCGTTGCTTATGGGAATAAGGTATCTCTATTAGGACATATGCTGCATAATCTCCTGCTTCATCTTCAATACTTCCAGATCTCCCGGCAAAAGCGCAAGCAGCTGGTCTGCCACACCGTATGCCTCCCCCCACTGCCCATTGGCAATCAAGCCCATAAGAACCTGTTTTACTTGATTTCCAAGGACAACAAATTCATCAGAAACAGGCTGTTTGGGTTCTTTAATCTTGACTTCCAGATATTCTCCCAGACGTCTCAGCGCAATCGTCATCTGCGGGTAAACATGGATGGATTTTCGCAGCAGCGCAATACATTCCTCATACCTGCCAGCTTCAATGTTCTCCAGTACTTTTTCTATCAGGAGTGCGAATTTATACCGGTATGGCAGTGCATAGAAATCAGGATTGGCAAGTATCTCTTCTCTGTATAATGTATCCGCTTCCCTGCGTATACTCGTACAATATTTCGTCAGATCAACCATGAATTCATCCATATCGACCGTTCCCAATGCCAGCTGCTTTTCCAACAGGCTCTGCTCTAACCTTCCGGCATAGATGGGATAATCTATCATCTGAGGCAACACATGTTGTAAGAATCCCGGCATATCTGCAACTTCCATTTGCCCGGCGATTTCTTTCGTATATGCATCCCACTCTTCTATAGAAATCTGCTCCAGCAGCGGATTCAGTGAGAAACCGTTCCGTCCTGCCAGTTCCACGACCTGGGACATATAACCGGGAGGGCAGTTTGCAGCGCAGATCTTGAAGTATCTTTCTGCTTCATCTGTTTCTCGCATCTCTGCCTTCCTCACCTTCTCTGTATGTTCTGGTGTATCTGTTTCCACCGTTGTCGCTTCTGCTTCTTTCTTCATTTCCACATATAATGACTTCTGCAGGTTAACATAGGGATTGTCTGTTTTAAGCCTGTAGTATCCCTCCAAAATTCCCTCTTTCAGATGAGGACACATTACCTTCATCTTCTCCAGAGTGTCATAGTGGGCTTTTACCAGTTTCTCATCGTCCCATGGCGCCCAGACAATAATCTCCTGGAACCGCTTCATATCACCCAGCGCCGCCGCACAGAGCAGGCCTGCCGCATATGCCGGCATGGCGTGTTCCCATGCTGTCGTATAGGTGACTGAACCGCCGGTTTGGCGTTCTGCCTTTTCGGGATGCCGTTCCAGATATTGCATCGTCTTGTGGAATCCTTTGACATATCGGAGACCTTTCCGATATTCGTCCAAATCCCAGGACAGGGTAGAGAGGATGCTCTGGATATGCGCTTTTCCGACTTCCAAAAGATGTGGGGACAGCAAAAGCCGTTCACCTTCCCTCATGGCTTCTTCATCTTTTCCGATGGAAGAGAGCATAACAGGCAAGTGCACCTGCATCCACATTTCATAGATACGAACCCGGTCTTCTTTCTCTGCAAGTTTTAGGCCTTCCCGACAGTATTCGATGGCTTTCTCATCCTCACCGACATAACGATACTCCTGAGCTAACTGCATACAGATATGTGCAGTTGGATTTTCGGCATAGACCTTATGAAGAAGAGCTGTATTACGTTCGAATTTCTTACGTCCCTCAGATGCAGATCCGCTTGCAACATAACCGAAATGATGAACGTAGCTGCCCAATATCTTTCTAGGATCATCAAAGGGATATAGTCCTTCATGAATCGGAGAGATAAAACGGACGTCAGACTGCACTTGGCACATACGTCCCACTTGGGCGTCATTATAAGACCGTCCCTCCCAGTCGTCATAATTACGCTGTATATACATTGCAGTCTTGTAATTGCGATATTCTCCGCTTTTGAAGAACTGAATAATCTCTGTTGTATCCTCAAACCATTCGTCATCATCCAGATAGAGAAACCATTCACCGCTTGCTTCTTCAAGACCGGTATTCCGCGCTTTTGAAAAATCATCACACCAGGTAAAAGGGATGATATGATTGGTATACTGTCTGGCAATTGCCAGAGTTTCAGGATCCTTTCCGGTAAATACAATAATCAGTTCACTGTTTACTTCCTTCAGAAGCGGAAGGATAGAGTCCAGACACTTCTTCAGATTATCTCTTCGGTCTGATACGAGAAGGGAGATGGTAAGCTGTAATTTCATAGGATGCGCTCCTTTTCAAAATAATTATATAACTAAGAAAAAGGCTTCTTCCGAAAAAGAAGCCTTTCCCCATATGAAAATTCAATTAATTACTGAAGTAACTGAAGAACTCCCTGTGGTACCTGATTAGCCTGAGCAAGCATAGCCTGAGCGGACTG
>CANSLW010000178.1 GCA_947647815.1 uncultured Dorea sp.
CTACATGGAGAACATTCATAGTAATAATATCAGCAGAAGAATTGCCCATAGCACTTGCCTCAAGCTTGGTCCAATACTCTGTCCATGTTGTAAGCTGTGTCTTGATTGTTACATCCGGGTGCTCTTTGGTATAAGCCTCTGCCATCTCCTTCATTACAGGTTCCTGGTCAGAATCCCATACAGCCATTGTAAGCTCGACCTTTCCACCCTTGCTTCCTCCGTCAGATGATGATTCTCCTCCACTTTCTTTGCCGCCACATCCTGCCAGCATTGATGTCATCATTGCCGCCGTAATTCCAAGCGCTGCTAATTTTTTCAAATTCTTTTTCATAATCAAATCACTCCTTTTCTTTTTTTATTTTTTTAGAATTTGAATATTTATGAAGCTCTTGTATATCCCAAAAGCTTACATACCCTGTCTGTCTGCCCCAGTCTTTGCAAATTCCCTGATCTTTACCGAACATCCGCCATGTGTTCTGGAATACTCTGCTGCCAATGCACAGTAATGGCTTTCTAGAGACCTGTCAAGAGAAGTCACATAAGAACTCTCTTCCTTTTCACCGCTGATGGTATCTAAGAATTCCACTACCATACGGTCATCTCCTCCGCCATGTCCAGAGAAATCCTCGCCGAGGCTCGCCACATCTATATACTCTGCCGGTGAATTGCCTGCAAATCTCCATATACTGAGTTCACAGTCTTCCGGCTCACCTACCATATCTACCCTAATCTCACCTTTTGTTCCCATGAATCTTGCATATCTAGAAGTCTCTGGAGTAAATGCACACATGGTAAAGCTCATAGTCGTTCCATCTGTCATATTCAGGTTTACCACCTGATGGTCTACCACATCATTGTCGCAATGATATACACACCGGCCATATCTGCCTTCCCGGAGTTCCTTCATAAGCGACTCTTCTGTCGGTCCTGACGGCACTAATACATCCAGCGGCCAATGTCTGTTTCCCTTACGGTAACCAATCGGCTCATGATTCATATAGATATTCTCCGCATCAAACGGACACTCTTCCTTTACTTTACATCCGTCCAGACATCTCTCAGTACAACCCTCCGGTGCATTTTCTTTCTTGAAGAGATATGTGTCTCCATAAGAAGTAAGTGATTCACAGGTCTTTCCTGCAAGCCATGGATACAAATCCATATCATGACAGCATTTTTGCAGAATCATCGGGCTTGTTTCCTTTGAATTTGACCAGTTGCCACGTACAAAGCTGTGTGCCTGATGAAACCATCCCACATTCTCAGAAGCCATGATTGAGACAACGTCTCCTATCACGCCTTCATCCAATAATTCCTTTACCTTCTGATAAATCGGCGTATATCGGAGCACATGGCAGACTACTACTTTCCGGCCGCATCGCTTCGCTGTTTCGGCAAGCTTTCTGCATTCTTCAAGATCCGGTGATACCGGTTTCTCAAGCAACAGATGATATCCCTTCTCAAGCGCAGCTATGGCATGCCCTACATGCTGGCGGTCCTGTGTCGCAATAACCATGGCATCCGCAAGCTTCTCTTCTTTTAACATCTCCTCCGCACTGGAAAAACATGCTTCCTTTGGTACATGATATTCTTCTGCCGCAAGCGCTACCTTCTCAGGATCAATATCTGCAACCGCAACAATTTCCATCTTATCCGGATGAAGCTTTGCCGACTTTGCATAAGTGTCTCTTCCCCGGCTGCCTAATCCTGCAATTGCAACTTTCACTGGTTTATTCATAATTACCTCCATTCTATTTTTATGTTATCCTATTTTTTTCTCTTCTTCTGTTCTGTCTATTCCATAGATTATTTCATATGTCTGTCTTCTGAAATCAATCGTGACTGTAGTTCCGTCTGCAAAGATTGTTCTCTGGATATCATAATCCCCGTCCACCATCTCATGGCACACCATCTCACATTTTGCCACTCTTTCATGCAGTTCACTTACCACGCCGCATCTTCTGATATCTTCTCTCAGACTCGAAGACAGGACTTCAAAGGAACCGTCAAAATCCGGATAAGCGCCGTCCCTGATCAGATATGGAGCCCCGCCGTTTAGAAGCGCATACAACATATAATCCTCTCTGTCGCTTACCTTATCCATCATCCATGGTTCAATCAGACAGTCATGATACACCAGATTAAACAACGGCACCGGCACTCCATACTTCGGGCTTCCAGGTTTACGCATCATGAAATCATAAGGTGCATAATGACTGAATACCATACTCGTAATACACCAGTCGTTCACCTCTTCCGAACTTGGGAGAATCCCTCTGGACATCAGATACTCAAAACACTGATTCCTTGCCTCATAACACTCCCTTCTGGTCATTCTGTGCCGAGGATTATCACACTCGTCACCTTCGTTACAGGTAAACACATCCAGATATGCACAGTCCAATTCTATCTGGTTTTCCTGGAGCTTCGCAAAATTTCGTTTTACATAATAAGGCGCCTGCGTACCACATAAAAATGACTGCGGTCCCCCTGCCCACCGCTGATGCTTAGGAATACTTCCATCAGTCAGACGACATGCGTAATCCTCATCAAAACTTGGCGCCGACAGATAATAATCCCTGTACTGATCATGAATTCCAAAAAGATATCCCAAATCATGTATCGTGTCTATAAGGGACTTCATCTCTTTCCAGCCGCCGGCCTCCTCACACGCCGGTGAATAATCTGGATGCTGGTTGTCATATCCCGGCTGCGCCCAGCCGTCCAGATGGAGATAAACCTTTCTGGCCCCTGCCTGATACAGCTCTTTCATCTGTTTCTCTCTGTCTGCAAAAGTTGTCAGATGATTATTCTTATCCGGATATTCCTTATCATAAAAATCCGAATCTTCTCTGACATGAGTCTTAATTCCTGTATGTATAAAGCTTGAACCAATCAACTTATCTACAGCCGGAACCCTTGCCGCTTTCTCCCTCAGAGTACGCAGTCTTCCCTGCTCATTCACATATGCGCGATACTTTTTGCATATATCATTATAATCACAGCCGCTCATCAATGAGTATCTCATAATCCTGCGATATTCCATCCTGCCAAGGCTCGGCTCAAACCAGACATTCACATGAGTATATGGCCCTCCTGCCGGATGCTCTGCCTGATATCCTGCATTCCAGGGAGTCACACATAACGCCAGATATCCTTCCTGGCCTTTAACCTGTGCAAACCATGGCATGTATCCTCCTGCCGTTCCGAAGTGACCGTCAAAGATAATCTCTCCCAATTCCGTCTTCCACGTATTAGGAATCAACAGCCCCTGCTGAAGATTCAACAGAGTGTACCAGTCTTCTTCTTTCTCTTCAAATGCCATCTTTCCCGGCCAGTACACATGTTTAACTCTCATGCCTTCTTCGCAAAGCGGTATCCATTCAAAGAAGATATCCTCTGTTGCCCGCTCAATCCACACATAAGTCTCAAATGAATAAGGAACTTCCGTCTCCCCGATACGAAATCCCTGATATCTGCTTCTGATTCCTGTCCCTATTCCATTCTCCACCCGTTCATGACAAATAGAAACAGCATCTGCAAATTCCAGTTTTCCTCCTTCGTACTCCAGATATGGAACATAAGACCTCTCCCATTCCCATACTGTCTCTCCCTTACACAATTCAAACCTGAGACTTTCTTCATTAAATGATAATCTTATACTATTTACCTCAATTCTTATCATATCATCCTCTTCCAATTAGCAATTATGCTTGTTTTCTCTTTTATTTGAAAAATATTATATTATAATTTGCACAATTACGCTTACATAATTGTCTATGCTTATTGTCTAATTATCTTTATTCTGTTACAATAATAAAAAGGAGGTGTATATATGACTTATATCAGAACGAAATTACAAAAAGAGATTCAGATTGATTCTATTGTAACTCTCCATTATTTTGAATATATGAGAGATTTCATTTTTCAGGGAGAGTCCCATGATTTTTGGGAATTTTTATATGTTGATAACGGAACTGTGTCCGTGCGTTATGACAATACATGGATGACACTGAATACAGGAGATATTATCTTCCATCAGCCAAATGAATTTCATGCAATCAAGTCCATCGGAAAAAATTCACCAAATCTGATTGCCATATCATTCATATGCGATTCTCCGGCAATGGAGCATTTTGTACACAAAAATTATACACTGACCAATGAAGAGCGCGCTCTGATCTCTTATATTATATCCGAAGGCAAAAAGACCTTTTCTACTCCTATGCATATTCCAACTATAGAGCAGGTTCAGATCAGGGAAAAGACTCCCTTTGCTTCGCAGCAGCTGATTATTCTCTATCTGGAGTTATTCCTGATCACATGTATCCGGAACCATCCAGAAAGTACTGTTTCTTCGTCGGCAATTCCAAAGGATTCTCCTGAAAAGAAATCCGCCAAGATGGAGCGTATGGACCGAATCATTCAATTTATGGAATTACATATTTGTGAACAGCTGAAGCTTGCAGATATATGCAATGAATTTTCCATCAGCCGCTCCTCTCTTCAATCCCTGTTCCACTCAGAAAAGGGCTGTGGAGCTATTGACTATTTTAATCGCATGAAAATCCAACGTTCCAAGGATATCATCCGCGACGGAACCATGAACTTTACAGAGATTGCATATTTCCTCTCTTACAGTTCGCTTCCCTATTTTTCAAAGCAGTTCAAAGCTGCCACCGGTATGTCTCCGTCGGAATATTCTTCTTCCGTAAAAGGAATGACAGAAGCCCTCCGTGGCGTTCATAAGGACACAAGAAACCAAAAATCAGGAAAGAATAAAAGGCTCTGAAAAAAATCGCCTGTGTACCAGAAATCCATTCCCGGTACACAGGCGATTTTTTATGACTCAATAAATGCTTTATAACCTTTGTATGCTTCATATACATCCGCCTTACTGGTTACTTCCCAAGGGGCATGCATACTAAGCACCGCAACACCACTGTCAATGACTTCCATTCCATAATTTGCCATAATATAAGCTATGGTTCCGCCGCCACCTACATCTACTTTTCCAAGTTCAGCAAACTGATATGCCACTTTGTTCTCATCCATAATCTTTCTAATCTGTGCCAGATATTCTGCATTCGCATCGTTGGAATTTCCTTTTCCTTTGCTTCCGGTAAACTTATTAAACACCAGTCCCTTGCCAAAGAATGCCGCACTACGCTTTTCGAATGCTTCTGAGAACATCGGATCATAGGCAGCGCTTACATCAGAAGAAAGCATTCTGGAATTCTGAAGAGAACGTCTTAATTTTAATTCAGACTCACTTCCCTGTAATGCAATCAATTCAGCAACCACATTTTCAAAGAAACGTGAATGCATACCCGTTGCTCCTACGCTTCCTACCTCTTCCTTATCTACCAGGATACAGCAGGCTGTCCGTTCTATTTCCTCTACATCTAATGCAGCAAACAGTGATGTAAAGGCACATACTCTGTCATCCTGTCCATAAGACAGTATCATACTTCTGTCAATTCCACAGTCTCTTGCCTTTCCCGCTGGAACAATCTCCAGTTCAGCCGACACAAAATCTTCTTCCTCTATGTCATAGTGCGCCTTCAGAATCTGCATAACGTTCCCTCTTACAGCCTCTTTTTCCTTTTTCTCAAGATTCTCATCTTCTTCAATCGGACGGCTTCCAAGAAGCAGATCCAGTTTCTCCCCTTCGATTACTTCCTTTGCCTTCTTCTCCAACTGCTGCGCTGCCAGATGCACAAGCAGATCTGTAATAACAAATACTGGATCTTCCTCATTTTCACCGATATTTACATGAAGCACAGTGCCATCCTTTTTTGCTACAACACCGTGGATCGCCAACGGAATAGTAACCCACTGGTATTTCTTGATTCCGCCGTAATAATGAGTATCCAGATATGCCAGTTCCTCATTCTCATACAATGGATTCTGTTTCACATCTATACGAGGAGAGTCAATATGGGCACCTAAAATATTCATTCCCTCTTCCAACGGTTTCTTACCTATGTGGAATGTCACAATCGTCTTACCCATGCACACCGCATATACTTTATCACCAGATTGCAGCGGCCTGCCTGCTTTTTTCATTTCTTCCAGACTTCTGTAACCCTTTTTCTCAATCATCTCTACCGCAGTATCAACACATTCCCGCTCCGTCTTTCCTGCATCCAGACATAACTTATACTTCTGGTTTACTGCTTCTAACTCCTTAAGCTCGTCAGCAGTATAAGATTTCCATACATTTTCTCTATCCATATTTAACATCCTCCTACTTGTTAATTAATAAATCACTAAATATATATATACCAACATATCCTCTTTGTCAATCCTAAACACTGCGTAATTTCTCTGCGAATTCATTACTCAATGTCAATTTTGCAACATAGAATACGTCCCCCGTCATATATACCGTCCAGTCTTTCTCAATCTCTACCTGAAGATCTCCTCCCGGCATAT
>CANSLW010000179.1 GCA_947647815.1 uncultured Dorea sp.
GTCCAATACCATAAATATAGGTAAGTCCGATTTCGACACGTTTGTCTCTGGGTAAATCTACACCTGAAATACGAGCCATTCCATTTTTCCTCCACTTTCTTTGTTTCTTAGGATTTGCCTTAGATGGTTAAGTTACTAATTGACTGGGCTTTATACCAGGCGGCAAGAAATTCCTGCCCCTATGCCAAAGCCAGCCGGAAAATATCCGACCTTTCCGAATACCTCTCGGTATCAAAAAGTAAAATCTGGAACAGGCTCTTAGCCCTGTACCTGTTTGTGTTTCGGATTCTCGCAGATTATTCTTATTTTCCCTTTTCTCTTAATAACTTTGCACTTTTCGCAAATCGGTTTTACTGATGATCTAACCTTCATCGTGTTCCCTCCTTTCAAAAAGACCGTTTCTCATTGTATCATAAACACGCTGCTATTGCAAGCAAAATTATTTGTAATTATTCTTATTTGTCTCTCCAGATGATTCTTCCCTTCGACAGATCGTAGGGAGAAAGCTCCAGCGTCACCTTATCGCCGGGCAGTATACGAATAAAATTCTGTCGCAGCTTACCGCTGATATGTGCCAGTACTCTGTGTCCGTTTTCCAGTTCCACCTGAAACATCGTATTCGGCAATTTCTCCACCACAGTTCCTTCAATTTCAATTACATCTGCTTTTGACATGCTTTAACCTCCTGAATAATGATACCCGCATCAATTTTCTCCCCCCGGAGCAGCCTTTCCTGCACCGCAGGGTTACAATACTTTTTTATGATCTGAATATGTTTTCTGTTCTTCTTTTTCGGATGTTCGCAGGACCTTATTTTCCCGTCCGCCAAATATACATACTCTTTTTCTTCGCCAACAATAAGATATATTTTATTTCTGTCATGTCCCGCAAGGGATACCGCCATATAACCAGTCATTTTTATTCCAGTTCTTATTCCAGTTTTAGTCAGTGGCTGAGCGTTAAAATTTCCGGCTCGCCCTCTGTGATCAGAATCGTATTTTCATAGTGAGCGGAAATACTTCCGTCCTCCGTCACAACAGTCCAGTCGTCGTCCAGCCATTCCACATCCGCGCGCCCAAGATTGATCATGGGCTCCACCGCCAGCGTCATGCCCGGCACCAGCCTGACTCCCTTTCTTCTCTGACGGAAGTTGGGGATTTGGGGATCCTCATGGAGAGACGTCCCCACTCCGTGTCCCACCAGATCTCTGACGATGCCGTAGCCAAACTGACTGATATAGTCATCTATCGCGTTGGAGATGTCATGGAGGTGCCCTCCGGCCCGCGCCATCCTGATTCCCTCAAAAAAACTTTGACGTGTTCTTTCTATTAAAAGCTGCGCCTCTCTGCTGATCTCTCCCACCGCATAAGTTCTCGCCGCATCGGAATGATAGCCTTTATAGATCAGTCCTGCATCCAGACTTACAATATCTCCGTCCATCAATATTCTTTCCCTGCGGGGAATCCCATGTACTACCTCGTCGTTGACAGAGACACAGATGGAAGCCGGATATCCATTATAATTTTTGAAATTCGGAATGCATCCCATATCCCGAATCATTTTTTCTCCCATCTGGTCAATCTCCAGAGTGGAAATACCGGGACGGATCGCCTTTCCCAATTCATCGTGCACGATCTCCAGAAGTCTGCAGGACTCCCGCATAAGTTCGATCTCTCTCGCTGATTTTATACTAACTGCCATTATTCATGCCTTCTTTAACATCACATAGTCTGCACAGTATCAATCTATGCCAGAATTTCCGTAATCTCCTTAAACACATCCATCATATCTTTCGTTCCGTCCACCGTTTTCAAAATACCTTTTTTTTCGTAGAACTCGATCAGCGGCTGTGTCTGTTCATGATAAACATTCAGACGGTTCTTTACCGTCTCTTCCCTGTCGTCATCTCTGAGAATCAGCGCGTCCCCGCACTTATCGCAGATGCCCTCCTTTTTGGGCGGTACATTCTCGACATGATAAGTAGCTCCGCAGGATACACAGGCGCGTCTGCCCATCATCCTTCTTATGATTCTCTCATCCGGCACTTCCATGTCGATGGCATGGTCAATTTTGTCCCCAAGCTCCGCAAGCGCTTTGTCCAACACCTCCGCCTGGGGAATATTTCTCGGAAAACCGTCCAGAATATAACCGTTTTTGCAGTCTTCCCGGGACACTCTGTCCATCAGGATCTTCACGGTCAACTCATCCGGAACGAGCAATCCCTGATCCATATAGCTCTTTGCCTCTTTTCCGAGTTCCGTACCGTTCTTAATATTCGCCCGGAAAATATCTCCTGTAGAAACGTGCGGCAGATGATATTTCTCCGCTATCATCTCCGCCTGTGTTCCTTTGCCCGCACCGGGCGCCCCTAACATAATAATCTTCATTTTAATACCCCTGCCCCTTTCATACTTCTCTCATCATGCCGATTATGGGATGGAGAATCTCCATCCCATATCATAGCATAAGACCGTCAGTCATCGCTTTTAATCATTCAAAAATCCTTTGTAATTGCGAACCAGCATCAAGGATTCTACCTGTTTCAGTGTCTCCACTACTACGCTGACAATAATGATCAGGCTCGTACCGCCAAAGGATACGCTTGCGCCGAACACACCGTTAAAGAAAAACGGTAATACACACACGATAGTAAGACCACAGGCTCCGATAAAGATGATGTAATTCAATATCTTTGTCAGATATTCGCTGGTGGGCCTGCCGGGTCTGATACCCGGTATGAAACCTCCTTGCTTCTTCATGTTCTCAGCGATCTCGATCGGGTTGAACGTAATAGAAGTATAGAAATAAGCAAAGAAGATTACCAGTGCAACATATACCAGAAGGCCTATGCTGTAGATCGGCTCACTCGGCCTGCACCAGTTGCTTGAGCTTAAGCCTCGAAGCACCTTGCCCCAAAATCCCGTTCCGCCATTCACCCCGAACAGGGAGCAAATGATAACAGGAAACTGCATGAGGGAAGATGCAAAGATAACCGGAATAACACCGGCAGTATTGATCTTGAGCGGAATATTGCTGGAATTTCCTCCGTACATTTTCCTGCCCTGCATCTTTTTCGCATACTGTACCGGTATCTTGCGAACTCCGGAGTTCAGTATAATAACAAGTACTACCATTAAAACGATCACTGCTATAATAATGACAGAAGCTACCACTGCCGGAGCGATCTCCCTGTTTGTGACAAACTGTTTGAATAGTCCGACCAGCTCCTGCGGCATTCTGGATACGATATTGATCGTCAGGACCACAGAGATACCGTTTCCGATTCCCTTTTCCGTGATTCTCTCACCGATCCACATCAGGAACGCACTGCCCGCCGTCAAGGCGACAACAACTGTGATTACATTGAGCGCATTGTAGTTCTGCAGGAGGCCGCGCCGTCCGAAGCCGATCGCCATAGCGCTCGATTCTACCAGCGCCAGCGCCACCGTCACATAACGGGTGATCGCCGTGATCTTCTTTCTGCCCTCTTCTCCGTCTTTCTGCATCTCCTCCAGCTTCGGAATCGCAATCGTCAAAAGCTGTATGATGATGGAAGATGTGATATACGGCGTAATATTGAGGGCAATAACCGACATGCTCAGAAATGAGCCGCCTGTAAAAGCATCGAAGAGATTAAAAGCATCTCCCGTCTGCTGCGCAAACCAGTTTGCAAAGTAGTCTCTGTTTACCCCAGGTACAGGAAGCTGGGAAGCAAGCCTGATAATTACCAGCATTCCCAGCGTATACAGAACTCTCTGTCTGATTTCCTTTACTTTAAATGCATTTTTTAATGTTGTAAGCATTACATTACCTCTGTTGTTCCACCAAGTGCCTGAATCTTTTCAGATGCCGCTGCACTGAAAGCATTCGCTTTAACGTTCAGCTTCTTGGTAAGTTCTCCGTTTCCAAGGATTTTCACTCCATCTCTGGGATTTTTCACAATGCCTTTGTCCATTAATGCCTGTACATCTACTACAGCATCATTCTCAAATACTTCAAGAGCACTGATATTAATGCCTACGATCTCTTTTCTGTTTCTGTTCTTAAAGCCTCTCTTGGGAAGTCGTCTGTATAAAGGCATCTGACCGCCCTCAAAACCAATTCTGGGTGCTCCGGAACGAGCTTTCTGTCCTTTATGGCCTTTACCGGCTGTTTTGCCGTTACCTGAACCGTGTCCACGACCTCTTCTGAAATTATCGCTGTGTTTGGAACCTTCCGCGGGTCTCAAGTTAGATAAATCCATTCTGATGACACCTCCTTCTCTATTTAAGCTTCCTCTACTTTTACTAAGTGTCTTACTCTCTGAATCATGCCTCTGGTTGCTCCGTTATCAGGCATTTCCACTGTCTGATGCATCTTACGAAGCCCCATCGCAACGACAGTTGCACGCTGCTTCGGGATCGCACCAATAGGAGACTTTACTAAAGTAATTTTTAACATTTTATTATCTGCCATTTTGGTTCTCCTCTCTAGCTTACAACTTCTTCTACGGATTTACCGCGGCTCTTTGCAACCTCCTCAGGAGTCTTTAACTGACTTAAGCCTGAAATTGCCGCAAGGACTACGTTCTGCTTATTGTTGGAACCCAGGGACTTTGTACGGATATTCCTGATTCCTGCAAGCTCGCAGACGATACGCGTCGGTCCGCCCGCGATGATACCGGTACCTTCGGGAGCCCTCTTTAACAGAACTTCTGAAGAACCATATCTTCCAATAAAGTCATGTGTGATACTGTTGTTCTCATCGATGGCAACGTTCACCAGATTTTTGATGGCATCCTCTTTGCCTTTCCGGATGGCCTCAGGGATTTCAGTAGCTTTTCCCAGGCCGGCACCTACATGACCATTACCGTCACCAACAACCACAAGAGCCGTAAAACGCATATTACGTCCGCCCTTTACAACCTTAGTAACACGTTTGATGGTAACAACTTTTTCGGTTAATTCCATGTTGCTTATGTCTATGATTGTACGCTTCATGTACGTTTCTCCCTTCCTAGAATGTAAGGCCAGCTTCTCTGGCCGCATCAGCTAATGCTGCTACTTTACCCTGGTATATATAACCGCCTCTGTCAAAAACCACCGTATTGATGCCTTTTTCCAGTGCTCTCTTACCAATTACCGTTCCCAGATATGCCGCCGCGTCAACGTTATTCGTCTTCTCCAGTTCAGCCTTCACTTCCTTTTCAAGCGTGCAGGCGGAAGCAAGAGTTACTCCGGCTGTATCGTCGATAATTTGAGCATACATATGATTATTGCTTCTGAACACTGACAGACGAGGTCTTTCAGCAGTTCCGGACAAACGGTTACGCATTCTTCTGTGCTTTTTTGCACGAACTTCCTGTCTCGATTTTTTACTAACCATTTTTACACTCTCCTTATCTGTTATTTCTTACCGGTCTTACCAACTTTACGTCTGATTACTTCATCAGCATACTTGATACCCTTGCCCTTATAAGGCTCCGGTCTTCTCTTGTCTCTGATCTCAGCCGCGAATTGACCAACTTTTTCTTTATCGATACCCTTTACAATGATTACGTTCTGGCCTTCCAGTACCGTCTCAATGCCTTCGGGATCCGTCATCTCAACCGGGTGGGAATAACCCAGAGATAAGGTAAGCACCTTACCGGCTTTTGCCGCCCTGTAACCTACACCGTTCACTTCCAGTTTCTTCTGGAAACCTTCTGTCACACCGACTACCATGTTGTGGATCAGTGTTCTGGTGAGGCCGTGTAAAGATTTCATCTTCTTCAAATCGTTCGGTCTGGTTACGGTTATTTCCGCACCTTCCATCTTGATCTCCATCTCGGATGGAAGTACTCTCTCCAGAGTACCCTTAGGACCTTTTACAGTCACCTTATTATTTTCTGCAATCTCCACAGTGACACCTGCGGGAACCGCGATTGGCATTCTCCCTATACGTGACATGCCCGTACCTCCTGTATTCTATATTTTGCGAAAATGTGAAGCATTTTTCCGGGTGAAATCTTCTCACCCTACCACACGAACGCCAGCACCTCGCCGCCTACGCCTAACTCTCTCGCCTTCTTGTCTGTGATAACTCCCTGGTTTGTGGAAACGATAGCGATTCCCAGACCACCCAGAACTTTCGGCATATCTTCCTTGCCCGCATATACGCGAAGACCCGGCTTGGAAATTCTCTTGATACCGGAAATGATCTTCTCATTTCTGTCTGCACCGTACTTCAAAGTAATGCGGATCGTGTTGAATGAACCGTCTTCCACCACTTCAAATTTCTTGATATAACCTTCATCTGACAGAATCTGCGCGATAGCCAGTTTCATTTTGGATGAGGGCACATCTACTGTATCATGTTTTGCAGTATTTGCGTTACGGATTCTTGTAAGCATATCTG
>CANSLW010000180.1 GCA_947647815.1 uncultured Dorea sp.
GAAAATATACTGCAAAATAATGGGGCTGATGATTGGATGCTTTGGCTTTGCATGATGGAAGAGGGAAAGTCGTTCACTTTGAACGATGAGACACTCTTTGAGCATGTTGTAGAAGGTAATAACGCATCGCTGCGGGTTTTGGAAATGTATCGTTCGGAACAGGAGATTCTGAATGTTATAAGAAAAAATCATGTGTTTTCAGAAAGTGACACGAATGCTTTGGCTGAGACGATTCAAGACTTGACAGAGACGCGGATACAGCTTTTGGGGAAATTTCAGCGCATGTCCTGTATTTATGATTCATGGCTTTCTATAAAAAACAATAAAGTACATATATCATATTATTTATACCAAAAAGGATACAAAACAATAGCAATATATGGCGTAACCAATTTGGGAAAACAACTTTATCAGGAACTCTCTGAGGATAAATTTGAGGTTTCTTATTTTATTGATATGAATGCACCTTACTTTAACGAGCAGTTTCCAGTATGTTCACCAAAGGAGAAACTTAAGCAGGTTGATGCTGTCGTTATCAGTCTGGTACAAGATGAGAAACAAATATCAGATTTGTTGAAGGCGAGATTATCTGCAGATATCTGGACAATTGCAGAGTTGATTGGAGAAATGGAGGAAGTATCGAATGCTTAGTGTTATAGTGCCTGTGTATAATGTTGCACAATATTTGGAAAGATGCGTAGAGAGTATTCGCAGGCAGACATTAGCAGATCTGGAAATTATTTTAGTGGATGACGGTTCGACAGATGGGTGTTATAGGATTTGTGAAGATTATAGACAGAAAGATTCACGGATTGTTGTTTTGCATAAGGAAAATGGTGGTTTGGTCAGCGCCAGAAAAGCAGGATTGTGCATATCACGTGGAGAGTTCATTGGCTGGGTAGATGGTGATGACTGGATTGATGAGGACTATTTTGAGCAAATGGTTAGAATGCAGAAGGAATCAGACGCAGACCTTGTTGCTGCAGGACATTTTCATGATATAGGTAATAGCAAAAGCAAAGTGTTTAATTATATTCATTCGGGATGTTACGATAAGGAAGAAATTTTACCCAGACTTATATATTCAGGAGAATTTTTTGAGTATGGTTTACAGCCGCACCTTTGGAATAAAATAATCCGCCGTAATATTATGGAAGCGGTGGAGATGCGAATTGAAAATTCCATAAGTATAGGGGAAGATGTATTGGCTGTTTATCCGTGCGCTATGGAGGCGGATAAGATTTGTGTAACAGATATCTGTGCTTATCATTATGTGCAGCATGCGAATTCTATGACTAAGACGATTCGTAAGTTAGAACAGCGCATGTTAGAGAATTTACTTGACAGCCTAAGATATATGTGGAAAGACTGTAAACCAGAATATCATCTGGATATTCAACTAACGCAGTACGAAAAAAACTATCGGTTACTTCATCAGTTTTCTACTTTGGAAAGGTGTCAGTTTCCTCCATATGGCGAGATTGCAAATGGTAGCAGACTTGTTATCTACGGCGCAGGTGCAATGGGCAGAAGTTTATATCAATATTTTGAGAATAGGAAAACAGTTGAGGTTATTGCCTGGATAGATTTAAATTGGAAAAACTATACTGATTCGGAATGTGCTGTATGTCCACCGGAATATATCAGAGAATGCCAGGATACATATGACCTAATCTTGATTGCAAATACACGCAAGAAAGCAGCAATTCAGATGAAAGATTATATGATACAGCTGGGAGTAGAGGAAGATAAAATCAGATGGCTGACACCGGAATTTATCGATAATCCAATTATCTGGCAGGAGAGTTATTAAAGTATATTAGGGAGATTAGTCTTATGGAATTAGCAATATTCGGAGCACAGGGAATTGCGCTTGGACTTTATAAGGCGGTACATAGTTGTTGTCCGAATCGAAACATACGTTGTTTTCTTGTGTCAGAGAGAGGTGTGAATGCACCCATATTGGCGGGCATTCCAGTATTGCAGATAGATTCCTTTGCAGATAATCTTTCACAGGAAGAGAAAGATAATACAGAGGTTCTGATAGCTACGCCTGAGAATGTGATGGGAGAGATTGAAAAAATACTTGAATCACATGGATTGCATTATTTTATAAGAATGGATTCTCTTCGATGGGCGGAATTGATGGGATATTACCATATTCAAGATAAGTTGTTCCTTCCATTATCAGTACTTCCTGTCGGATATCACAAAGCGTCCGTTACCACGTATATGGCAAAGTTTTATAAGGACAAGCCCTTAAGCGGTAATTATGACCTACCGGCATGGATTACGCCGATTCAGGTCGGAGCGGCTCTGTGCGAAGAACGAGTCGCAGACATCCTTGACTGCCGGGGCGAGGGAATATCTGAGAAGAATGTGAACTACTGTGAATTGACCGGTCTGTATTGGATCTGGAAAAACAAGCTGTATACGGAGAAAGAAAACGATTATTTTCAATACTACGGTCTGGTTCAATACCGGAGAATATTGAACCTGAGCGAGGATGACATACTGCGGCTGGAGGACAATGATGTAGACGTTGTGCTGCCCTATCCGATGCCATACGAGCCGGATATAGAAGAACATCATAGGAGATACTTAAAAGATAAGGACTGGCAAGCAATGTTAAGGGCGCTTGAAGAGGTTCATCCGGAGTATGCAGAATCTTTTGTACAGGTGCTTAAGCAGCAGTACCTGTACAATTATAACATCATACTGGCGCGCAAGGATGTGCTCCGGGATTATTGTAACTGGCTGTTCCCTGTTTTGGAACGGACGGAAGAACTCAGCGTTCCAAGAGGAAGAGAGCGTGCAGACAGATATATCGGATATATGGGAGAGTCGTTATCTACATTATATTTTCTGTATAACCGTGAGAGACTTAATATCGTACATACGGGATGCAGGTTTCTAGTTTGATACACGCAGGCAATGAGCCAAGTGATTGCTTGCAGGCATTTTACGACTGCCAAGAGGGGCACATCCCCAGATGCTCCGCATCGTCGCTTGTTTGACGTCCCGTATTTTTCAGCAAGGGTGTTGACTGACAACAGGGTGAAAAGAATAAGAAGGCAGTAACGTTTTCGATTTCGAGGGAGGAACAACGATGGTTGGACAAGAGGAGATTAAAAAAATTTATCAGGCGATTTCAGACGATATGTCAAAAGATATTTTTTGCTCTCGTTTTTTATATAGTATGACGGGAGATGCGTCGCATATCGAATGGATGGTAGAGGAATATCTAAGAATTTCCGAGTTAGATGTAGGATGGATTGAATTAAAAGAACAGATCTTAAGATTGGAAGGAAAGGCGTGGATATTTGGTGCCGGAGCATATGGAAAGATGCTATATGAGAAGACCGGGGGAGCAAAGGCCTGGAAGGGATTTTTAGATAACAGGCCAAAAGCTGATACCTATATGGAGAGCCCGGTACTAAAGCTGCAGGACTTTATGAATATTTATTCGGGAGAGAAGATTGTACTTCCTTCAAAGGCTCTTTTCTGTGAGATGCGAAGACAGTTGTTAGAGCTGGGGATACCCAAGGAGAATATTATGGATGGTACGGCATGGTACGATGCGACGGAAGGACGGCAGTATTTTGATCTTCCTTATCTGACATATGGAGAAAATGAAGTCTTTGTCGATGGAGGAAGTTGTGATGGAACGTCTGCGGTAAGATTTGTGCAGCAGTGCGGCAAAAGATATAAGAAGATACTTTGCTTTGAACCAGACAGAAAAAACATAGAACGGGTTCGGCAGAATATGCTGTCGAGAGATATCGGTGATTTTGAGATTATCAATAAGGGGCTGTGGGATAGGGAACAGGAGCTTTCTTTTGTCGCAAACGGGACGGCTGATTCCCATATTGCCACGGGCGAGGAAGAGAATGTAGAGAAAGTAGAAGTTGTAGCTTTGGACGAAATCCTGTGCGGAAGAGAAGCGTCTTTTATTAAAATGGATATCGAGGGGGCAGAGAAAAATGCCCTGGAAGGCGCAAGGGCTACGATTACGAAGTACAAGCCCAAACTGGCAGTCTGCGTTTATCATAAACCGGAGGATATTTGGGAGCTGCCGCGGCTGATCCTGGAGATGAGGGAGGATTACAGGCTGTATTTCCGCCACTATTCCGCAGGAGATACGGAGACTGTTTTATATGCCATGTGATGTAAGAGAATGGTTGATTCTATATGGATTAAAAACGAATGGCAGCAGGAGTCATCCGGCAGAGGCGATCATAGCTATATCCTGAAGAATTTTGAATTAAAAAAAGAAGAGGTAACAGATATGCAGTTTGAACTTATGGCGTCTATGATGTGCGCCGATTATGGGAATCTGGAGCGGGAAGTAAAGGAACTGGCAGAAGGGGGCATAGATTCTTTCCATATTGACATCATGGATGGACGTTATGTCCCGAATTTTGCTATGTCTTTAAATGATATGCGTTATATAGCCGGTGCAACGGAGAAACCATTAGATGTTCATCTGATGATAGAGCACCCAAACAACCGTATTCATCTATTTTTAGAGCACCTGCGGGAGGGGGATACGGTCTATATCCATCCGGAAGCGGAATATCATCCATCTACAACGCTGCTGAACATCATAGACGCAGGGATGATACCGGGGATTGCCATTAATCCGGGGACATCGGTAGAGACGGTGATGGAGATGCTGCGTATTGTAAAAAAAGTATTGGTGATGTCTGTGAATCCCGGTAATGCGGGGCAGATGTATCTGCCATATGTAGGAAAGAAGATAACGAAGCTTTTGGCTCTGAAAGAAGATATGGATTTTGAGATCTATTGGGACGGAGCATGCAGTGCGGATAAGATTCTGGAATATGCGCCGAAAGGCGTAGCGGGGTTTGTGTTGGGAACGACGCTTTTGTTTGGAAAGGACAGACCGTATGGCGAGACTTTGCAGAATATTCGGGAATTACGTTTTTAGAGTGAGGAGTTGAGGATTCATATGAAGAAAGCGTTGATTACAGGCATTACCGGACAGGATGGTTCTTATCTTGCGGAATTCCTGTTAGAGAAGGGATATGAAGTTCATGGTATCGTCCGCCGTTCTTCGGTAGATTATAGAGAACGCATTGTGCATCTGGAAGGTGATGAGAAGCTGCATCTGCATTACGGGGACTTGAGCGATTCCATGAGCCTCATGTCAGTTATCGCAAAGGTCCGTCCGGATGAGATCTATAATCTGGCGGCGCAGAGCCATGTGCAGGTAAGCTTTGATGTACCGGAGTATACGGCGGATGTTGTAGCGACCGGTGTGCTCCGGGTTCTGGAAGCAGTCCGCCTGTGTGGGTTGGCGGAAACCTGCCGCATCTATCAAGCGTCTACTTCAGAACTGTATGGTAAGGTGGAGGAAGCGCCGCAGAGTGAGACGACCCCGTTCCATCCTTACAGTCCTTATGCCGTCGCGAAGCAGTATGGTTTCTGGATTGTAAAGGAATACCGTGAGGCATATCATATGTTCTGTTGCAGCGGCATCTTGTTCAACCATGAATCAGAACGGCGAGGGGAGACCTTTGTTACCCGCAAGATCTCACTGGCAGCAGCGAGGATTGCACAAGGAGTACAGGAGAAGCTTTATCTGGGCAATCTGTCCAGCCTGCGGGACTGGGGATATGCCAGAGATTATGTGGAGTGCATGTGGCTAATCCTGCAGCAGGACCAGCCGGAAGATTATGTGATTGCTACTGGCGTTCAGCATTCGGTTCGTGAGTTTGCACAGCTGGCATTCCATTATGCAGGTATTGAGCTGGAATGGCATGGTAAAGGCATGGGTGAAAAGGGAATAGACAAAAAGAGCGGGAAAGTGATAGTTGAAGTATCACAGGATTTTTACCGTCCGACTGATGTTGTGAATTTGTGGGGAGATCCGGCGAAAGCGAGGAAGGAACTTGGTTGGAATCCGACAAAGACTTCTTTCGAAGATCTGGTTCGCATTATGGTGGAATATGATATGAAGAAAGTGACTCTTGAAAGAGGATTTTGAGCGTATAAGTTGGCATTAAACTGGACGAGGGAGGAGAATGTGCAGTGGAGAAGACTTCGAAAATCTATGTTGCAGGACATCAGGGGATGGTAGGATCGGCAATTGTCCGGGAATTGAAACGGCAGGGGTATGAGAATCTGATAGCACGTACACATGAAGAACTGGATCTTTGCCGTCAGGACGCAGTGGAGAGCTTCTTCGAGAATGAGAAACCGGAGTATGTCTTTCTGGCGGCGGCTAAAGTCGGAGGGA
>CANSLW010000181.1 GCA_947647815.1 uncultured Dorea sp.
GGAGGTAAAATCGGACGGGAAGAAGGTCGAGGCTGCTGTTGCGAACAAAGACGCACAGGCTGCCGCAGAGGCTCTCAAAGTTGCGACTGTTGAGATTAACAAGGCAGGAAGCAAGGGCGTTTATCACAAGAATACATGTTCAAGAAAGATTTCCCGTCTGGCAAAAGCCGTGAACGGAATTGCTTAATAAATACGTCAAAAAACAGCCATACCGTCAGTGGCTGTTTTTATTATGCTATCTCTTAATACCCTCTCTCCTTCAACCCATTCACCAGATCCACATAGAATTCTCTCACGTCAAAATCCAGAATATTCTCCCGGTTCAGATCAATCATATCCCCATGTGATATTCCCCGTTTTCCTTTCGTCGTCAGGAAAGTATAATTCTCTCCCCACGGGAATGAATTCTCTGCCACCAGTCCATCATTAGGACCGTCAAAATACCTGACCAGTTCATGAGAGAAATTAAGCGGAAACCGTCCTCCCGACGCCACATTGAGTTTAGACCCTACACTCTGATAGAAAATTCCCGGCTTATCAGGCACATTCTTGTTAAACTCCTCACACGCTGAAGCTGTGAGGTCTGTGACAGCAGCCATAAAATCCGGATTCTCATCGCCTAACTTCTTAAGGGCAATATTATATCCTTCGGCAACCTTATCCTTCGCAGCCTGCGGAATCTTATTCAGCAGATAATCTGCAAAGATACAGCCCCTGTGCGGGGTGTTAATCGTTGTCAGAGACGCAACGTATTCCCCCATTCCCAGACGGCTGACTGCATATCTGGAATCCAGCCCGCCCTTCGAATGCGCAATGATATTGACCTTCTGACATCCAGTCTCCGCGATAATCTCCCTTATACGATCCGCCAGTTCTTGCCCGCTGTCCGCAACAGAAGCCGCCGACTGGTGATTCCCGTAGAATATCGTGGCTCCATATGTCTCAAGTTCTTTCGGAACCCGTCCCCAATAATTAAAATACTTGAAATCACGGAAAAACACTCCATGTACCATCAAGATTGGATATTTTGTTTTGCATAACCGCTCTTCCTTACGTTCCTGAGCCTGCATAATCTTTTCACTCTCAAATTCCCACTCTGCCGAAGCCATATGGATAATCTTCATCAGCACAATCAGATGGACAACCGGTATCCAGCCGCATAAGATTCCTATCGTCCGCCATTTAACCCCAATCTGTGATGATGTCAGATACACCCTGATCATCCCGCACCAGAATACAGATGCCTCGACAAGAATCACGCAGATAAGATCCGCAAACCATAACAGCTTATTTTCCCCAAATAGTATTGGTATCATTACAAGCAGCAGAATCACCGATACTGCCGCTGATATGAGAAAATAAATTAATAGTTCACACCCATCCGCACATATTCTAAGCCTCTTTCCCGGAATCTTTCGGTGAGAAACCGCCGGAAGCACATTTATCACAACAAGTCCCAAAATTAACGGAAGCATTAAGAGAGCACTTCTCTTATTCGGAACAATTACACTGTGATACAGTAATGGCATATTGGCCGCCAGACATATCAAAATTGCGCAGCAGATTCGTCGTATGTATTTCATCTGATTTCTCCTCTTAAAACACCTTATTACTCTACTTTACTTATTCTCGGATAATATTGGAAAACAGCTTTCGCCAGGATATCTTCTCTATCTACATAATGATTCTCCCAGAATCTCGAATCATGCGAATTATTCCGGTTGTCTCCCATTACGAAATAAGCGTCCTGAGGTACCTCATATGGCCCAAAACTTCCCTGAGGCATCTCCTTAAGATAAACCTCATTAAGCGGCTCTGACGAATCATCGACATATACCTGTCCATCCACAATCTCTATCTCCTCACCTGGAAGTCCGATAATCCTCTTTATAAAAATCTGCGATTCATCATCAGGATATCTGAATATAATGATATCCTCCCGCTGTGGTTCCTGTCCCAGATATGCCAGGCGTGAACCGATAACACGGTCTCCAGGATGAATCGTGTTCTCCATAGAACTTGACGGTATATTCGCATTAACAATCAGCACTTTGCCGCAGAACAAGGCAAGCATAGCCGGTATTACAATCATACTAAAACATTCTTTTATTATCTTTTTTACTTTATTCAATTCTAAGTCCCTCCAAATTCCAAAAATCTCCCCGAAACACCGCGCCCTCTATCCCAGCATTCTTTGCCCCTGCTATGTTCTTTTCAAGATCATCAATAAAAAAGCATTCTTCGGCCTGGAGATGATACTTTTCAAGTAGATACTGATAGATACGGATATCAGGCTTTATTACATGAATATCACAGGAAACCACAATTCCGTCAAAATAATCAAAAGGCGCAAACCTGGGAAAATATTTATAAAAGGAATTACTTGCATTAGATAATACATAAACACCGCATCCTTTTCCCTTCAGATAATCGCAGAACTCCTTCGCCTGAGGAACCGGCTGCATACACATATCCCATTCTACGGCGCACCGTCTCAATTCCTCATGAAGACGTCCGGGAATTCTCTTACTGACTCCCTCGAAGCGTCCCTCATCTGTAAGATAGCCCAGATCACCTTGTATCCATTCCGGACCCTGGAATAATTCCCGCTTAATCAGTTCTCGATCCTCTTCATTTTCAACAATCTCTTTTAGACAGACATCCGGATCATAATTCAGTAATACATTTCCCATATCAAATATTATATTCTTCATTCTGACTCTCCTCTACTTATTTCTATTTGATACATTGATACACCAGGCTTCACCCACGTTGCTTCGCGGGAATAATCACTTTATTAATATTATATACACAGCATCCCATCCTATCAAGCAAAAAGAAAGCTGCCAGATTCCAGAATCCAGAATCCGACAGCAAAGCATCTTCTTATAATATTCGTCTTACAGATTTTCCGCTGGCAGCATAGCACTATCCAATGCCTGCATATCCGACTGTTCAATAAAATATACCCCGTTAGAATCCGGCTTTACAGTAATTGTAACTGTAACAGGATCATTATAGACCGGAGATGCCACTTTCTCAGACATCAAATCGTATATCTTCTGAAAATACATCTCATTAATTGTATTCTGATCTGGAACTTCTGTCATATTCGTTACTTCTTCTGTAACCACCGTCTCTGCTTCGGATACAACACCTTCAAAACCAGCAAACGGTTCAATCGTTACGTCAATCTCATATTCTTTATCGCCAACTTCTTTTGCTTCTCCTACTTCGTATTTTACCTTCTTAATCATATCCAGGAATAATTGTCTGTAATTTTCGGTCAATTCATCAGACAGACCAAGGCTCGCAAATCCTGCCTGCTGCATTGTTGCATCAATATTTCCTTCATACAGCTTCTTCGCTTCCTCTTCTGAAGACTTTGTCCATTCTATGTACTTGTCAAATTCTCCTTTATAGCTGGCATCCAAAACAGATTTTGCATAAGACTGGGCATCCTCCGCGCTCATACCTCCACAGCCGCACAGTATCGTCATAACGACAATTAACAACACTGCCAATATTCCTTTTTTCTTCATGATGTTTCTCCTCCTGGTTCACAAAGTAATGTGCAATATATTATTATATTTTTACACACACGTATATATTACACCTTTTGTTATGGAAAATCAACTCTTATCTCCTCACTTATTTCGACAGCTTATTACCTATTTCGAAACAATCAAATGTTGCGAAGTAATCAGCCGGTGTCTCTGCTCTTCGTATCAACCGGACCGAACCATCTTCTTTCAGCAGAAGCTCTGCTGATTTTAGTTTTCCATTATAATTATATCCCATGGCAAATCCATGTGCCCCTGTATCATGTATCACCAAAAAGTCTCCTATATCTATTTTAGGAAGCATACGGTCTATTGCAAATTTGTCATTATTCTCACACAAAGAGCCTGCAATATCATATTTGTGGTCGCATGCTTTTTTCTCTTTGCCCATCACCGTAATGTGATGGTACGCCCCGTACATCGCCGGACGCATCAGATTCACGGCGCATGCATCTACACCTATATATTCCTTATGTGTGTGCTTCTGGTGGATTGCTTTCGTAACCAGACATCCATAAGGCCCCATCATAAAACGGCCAAGTTCTGTATAGATAGCCACATCTCCCATGCCTTCCGGAACCAGGACTTCTTCATAGACCCTGCGGACCCCGTCGCCAATCACGCGGATATCATTAGGCTCCTGGTCCGGAGTATACGGAATCCCGATTCCACCCGACAGGTTGATGAACTTGATATGTACGCCCGTCTCCTTCTTAAGCTTTACCGCCACCTCAAACAGCACCTTCGCAAGCATCGGGTAATAATCATTTGTAACCGTATTGCTCGCAAGAAACGCATGAATTCCGAATTCCTTCGCTCCTTTTTCTTTCAGTATCTTGAATGCTTCAAACAGCTGTTCCGTTGTCATTCCATATTTAGCGTCTCCAGGATTATCCATAATATCATTACTGATCTTGAATAATCCCCCCGGATTATACCGACAGCTGATAGTCTCCGGAATATATCCGATTGTTTTCTCCAGAAACTCAATATGTGTAATATCATCAAGATTTATAATGGCTCCCAACTGATCTGCGTAGATAAATTCCTCTGCCGGTGTATCATTAGAAGAAAACATGATATCTTCTCCTTTCGCGCCTATAGCTTCTGACAGCATCAGCTCAGTGTATGAGGAACAGTCACATCCACAGCCATATTCTCTTAAGATATCAATCAAAAACGGATTTGGCGTCGCTTTTACAGCAAAATATTCTTTGTATCCCTGATTCCAGGAAAATGCTTCTTTTAATGCCTTTATATTCTTACGGATTCCCTTCTCATCATACAGATGAAATGGTGTAGGATATTCCTTCACAATCTCCTCAAGCTGTTCTTTCGTCACAAATGTCTCTTTCTTCATTGTTACTGATTCTCCTCTCGCATTGATAGTAATTTTATCTCATTGGAAAGCGCGGACTTATATAATTCTACAAAATTCCTCTGCCCTGAATACAGGCATGTATTCCGGCTCCCTTCTCCGTACTCTCCCGTAAGAACATATCTGGAATCTGCAATTACGCCAATCCTCATCTCTCTGTCCTCGCCTACATATACTTTTGCCCTGACAAATGATGTCGGCTGATCCGTAATTATCACAACTTTCTTCTTTCTGTCAACCAGTTCTTCCAGTTCGCCTACAAAAAGCAATAGATAATTCCTTGTCAGGCTAATGTAGACTCTTTCCTCCACCTGATTTAGAATATTACGCACCTTATCCAGTATATGATTCGCTCCTTCAATGGTAATATATCCTTCAACATACGTCTTTTCTGAGGGAATATGCTCAGACAGCCATTTCTTAGATTCCTCCAATCTGCGGATCCGGTTCCTGCAGAACTCATTCAGAGGAACAGGGACATATTTTCGCGTACTTCCCTCTTCTACCAGATAAGCAGCGCCTTTGTCTGTCATATTTGCCAGAGAATTATATGCATTAGATCTGGATATTCCTGTCTGCTTGGCGACCTCATAACCGGTCACCTTCCCTTCTGTGAGCAGACATTGATATATATTCGCTTCCTGACGAGTAAGATCAAACTTCATCAGGTGTTCAATAAATGCTGTTTGTTCCAAAATAATACCTCAATCTTTCTCTTCTAGTAGTTCTCACAAGGAACACTATAATCTATTTTACTCACTCTGTCAATAGACCTGAAAATCTTTTGTATAAAAACATCCTATATGGCTGAATTGTTATACAAAAAAACTTGCCATTATCAGCTATCTTGACAATGGCAAATATTTTATATATTCTTACCCGTATTTTCAAAATCCTTACTCGACAACTGCAATCCTCATGATATTACTTACGCCGCCTTTATCTGCCGTAACATTCGTAGACGGAATCCCGGCTGTAAGTACGACGATATCGCCAGACTCTGCCAGCTGCTTTGCACATACTAAATCAATTGCGCCATTGCATACATCTTCCGTAGAATTCAACTGGATAGATTTTAACGGCCTTACTCCCCAATAAATCTGCATCCTGCGCATGGTTGCCTCATTTGGCGTAACACCGATAATATCCATACGTGGTTTGAACTTAGATACGACTCTGGTTGTCACACCAGATACAGAAGGTGTTATAATACACTTTGCGCCAAGATTATATCCAGTCGTTACGGCTGCATGGCATAATGCAC
>CANSLW010000182.1 GCA_947647815.1 uncultured Dorea sp.
CGGATCAAGAGCCAATATGTGGACCGGGGAAGTTATTTTGTCATTTTAGCATTCCGATTCCTGGCTGCAAATTGCACATTTACTAAATTTTTTGTATTTTTTTGTAAAAATATTTCGGTAAAAATATTTCCGAAAATAACATTTGACTTTTAATAAGTGAACATGATAAAATGCAAAAGCAAATAAAATAAAGACATACATGATGACACAGGTAGTGCTCTGCACGTAAATCTGATTACGGAACATGACTTTTATCCCGGATTGGAGTATGCAGAAATCTGCCTGTATTTTTTATGCATGTAATTAAGGAGGATTTTTATGCCAAGTAATCAATTTCAAAGGATGGTATTCGCTTTCCTGACTGTTCTGGTAACGGTTCACGCTTATGTATTCTATAGTTTATATGTTATCAACGGATCCACGCTTATGCAGGTGACCGGTGCAGATTCCGTCATCCACGCCATCAATGCACAGGGCGGCATCAGCATGTTCGGGAAGATGCTTCCAATCTGGGCAATCGTACTGATCGAGTTTATCTTTGCCTATGGCCTGGAATGCATCATGGGCAGTCCCTGCTCTTTTAAACTTGCCTGCAAGAACTTTAATCCGGCAGAAACTCATCCGGTCATCTTCGAGAGCGCCGTCATCTGCACAACCGTAGGCCTGATGTGCCCGGTAATGAGTTTTCTGGCTACATGGTTTTATTATCCCTATTATGCAGGATTCAACATCTTCACACTGCTGGCTAACTGGATGAAACTGGTATGCTTTAATCTCCCGTTCGCATTCTTCACCCAGCTGTTCTTTATCCAGCCATTGGTCCGGACCGTGTTTAAATTCTTGTTCCGGAAGAAAAATGAAAAAAACCCTTCATTTTAGTGAACCTTTTACCATAGTATAATTTTACACCTCATACTTAACAGTACAAGCGAAAAGTCCAAAATAGAACCTCACAAAACAGAACCGCATCCGTACTTTTTAGTTACCGGCATTTCTCAGCTATGCCAAATATCAGCTTCTCCGTATCTTCCCATCCAAGGCAGGGGTCTGTAATAGATTGTCCATATACAAGATTCTCCGTAATATCCTGGCGTCCTTCTATGAGATAACTCTCAATCATGACCCCTTTCACCAGCTTCTTAAGTTCCGGATTATAATTTCTGCTGTGCATCACTTCACTGACGATACGAATCTGTTCCTTGAACTGTTTGCTGGAATTAGAGTGGTTCACATCCACAATTACCGCTGGATTCTTAAGATCCCATTTCCCATACATTTCCGCAAGACGCGCAAGATCTTCATAGTGATAATTTGGAATATTCTTGCCATACTTGTCCACACCGCCTCTTAAGATTGTATGTGCAAATTCATTTCCACTGGTCTCAACATCATTTCCACGGTAAATAAATCTGTGCGGATGCTGTGCCGCCGTAACAGAATTCAGCATTACTGAAAGATCGCCGCTGGTTGGATTCTTCATTCCTACAGGAATATCCATACCGCTTGCAGTCAGACGATGCTGCTGATTCTCTACCGATCTTGCCCCTACTGCTTCATAAGAAAGCACATCATCTAAGTAGCTTCTGTTCTCCGGATACAGCATCTCGTCTGCCGTAGACAAGCCTGTCTCTTCCATTACACGGATATGCATCTTACGAATCGCAATGATACCCGCCAGAAGATCTGGTTCTTTCTCCGGATCCGGCTGATGCAGCATTCCTTTATATCCATCTCCGGTAGTCCGCGGTTTGTTTGTATAAACTCTTGGTATAATCATCAGTCTGTCAGAAACTTGATCCGCTGTCTTCTTTAATCGTCTCACATACTCACATACGGACTCTTCGTTATCCGCTGAACATGGTCCTGCCAGAACGATGAATTTGTCAGATTTTCCGGTAAATATGTCCCGGATCTCTTCATCTCTTTTCTGCTTTATTGCCTGAACTTTATCAGAAATAGGATACTGCGCTTTCAACACTTCCGGAAGCGGCAGCTCATGGTTAATTCTCATCGACATCACTTTTCCTCCTGCCTGTTATTCTGTTATATCCGATATTTTTTCATTCATTATCATAATATTCCACAGCTGGCGTGTCAATGTATTTCCCGCCTTTCCTTAACTATTCTGCCACCCGCAATTGCTTCTAAATCTACATTTAATTTTATCTTCATGAATTGTAAGTATTATAAAGATATGTTAGAATAAAAAGCAAATTACAGAGAGGTGAAATGATTGTGGAAGATAATACATTAACGAAGACTCATATAAATCTGAAACTTGCAGATTACCTACAGACACCCGCCGAAGGCCGTGAACATCTTGGTGAGACGATCCCAGTTGCCGTCTACAGACTTTTAGAATATTCCCTTCGCGAAGAACTGACTGAACAATTTGGAAAAGATGAACAAATTCGTATTTTTCGGAATGCAGGCTATCGCGCCGGACAATATTTTACCAGAGAGTACCTGGATCTGTCCCTGCCTTTTTCAGAATTTGCTGCACAATTACAAAAAAAGATGGTAAGTCTGAGAATGGGAGTTCTCCGCATTGAGAAGATGGAAGAAGATACCGGCAAAATTATACTCACTGTTTCTGAAGACGCTGACTGCTCCGGCCTCCCAACGCTTGGCGAGACTGTCTGCAACTATGATGAAGGCTTCATATCCGGAATTCTCTCTACCTATACCGGTAATCCATACACTGCCGTAGAGATAGACTGTTGGGCAACCGGGGATCGCGTATGCCGATTCCAGGCAGAGATAAAAGATTCTTTCCATGTCCACGAATTGAGCGAACCTTATCAGAACCTAAAAAGAGATTTAAAATCCCTGCAAAATGAAGTAGAAGAATTAACTGCTTATTCAGCAGAACTTTCCAAAGGAAATCTGTCTGTCGAATTCCCGGGCAAGGACAATTTCCTGTGCGAGAATCTTAAGAATCTACATGCAAATCTGAATCATCTTACCTGGCAGGCGCAGCAGGTTGCGAAAGGAGATTACTCCCAACAGGTTGCTTATCTGGGCGATTTTTCCATCGCATTTAACGAGATGACCAGACAGCTTAAGGAACGCGAAGAACGACTTCGGGGCGAAGCACTCAGAGCACAAAGCCATGCGGAGATGATTGAAGGCTACAATGAGCTGATGGTAGAAATGCTCAGCAAACGTAAAGAATGGCTTCTGGTTGTAGATACGGATACCAGAGAAATCTTATACTGCAATAAGAGAAAGCAGAAAGGCACCGTAGACTCCGAATTCTGCAGCGCCTGTAAAAAACGTCTTCCGTTCCATCACGAAATCTTAAAATGGAACTGCGAAGAACAATATAAAGTATGGGAAATAGACGGCGCAGCTGACACCCACTACCGTATCACTTCTTTCCCTATTGAATGGAAAGAACACTCTTCCTACGTACATATTATCATGGACATAACCGATGAAAAAAGGGCCGCCCATCATCTTGCAAGCAAAGCATACCACGACCCGGGAACAGGAATCAAGAACCGTCTGTTCTTTGAAGAATATATGGAGATGGTGCTTCGAGAAGAACAGCAAACCACACTCTGCTATCTTGACCTGGACGGTCTCAAATACGTAAATGATACCTACGGACATCTGGAAGGCGATACCTATATCCAGAATTTTGTAGAACTTATCAAAGCAAATTTCCGAAGCGAGGATACATTTGCCCGGATTGGGGGCGATGAATTCTGCCTTGTATTAAGCGGCAGCATCCGGGAACTCATAGACTTGAAAATGGCAGAAATCCTCAGAGAATTCCAAACCGGAGGATACGCCGAATACCAGTGTAGTTTCAGTTATGGCGTAGTAGATATCGATGGTTCGGAAAATGACATATCCTACGAAGACATTCTTCATAAGGCCGATGAGATCATGTATGAATGCAAGCGCCGGAACAAAGAGATGTTTCCGCAGCTTGTCCGATAAAATAAACCGTGCAGAGTTTTACAAGTGTAACTTCTCTGCACGGTTTATTATTTATGTGGTAAGATACCTTTAGACCAACATCATGATAATTATTTCTATGATTGTTGTTTTTATGATAGGTCCACGTTTCCGTTGCTAATCAGGTAATTCAGCAACCCTTCACATCCTTCCAGAACATCGTCATATGTCCTGTCAAAATTGCCTGTATACCACGGATCAGCAATATCTCTGGGGTTATCGCTAAAATCCAAGAGCTTGTATACCTTGTGTTCACGATCTGAACCTATAATCCGGTCTATATTACGGACATTCCGATACTCCATCCCTATGATATAATCATATTCCTGATAATCTCTCTTCTTTAACTGGATGGCATATTTTCCCTTCGTGCTGATGCCGTATGCTTTTAATTTGTTCGTTGTTCCATAGTGAACCGGATTGCCCAGTTCTTCGTTGCTGGTAGCAGCGGAGGCTATATAGAACTGGTCTGATATGCCTCTCTTTTGTACCATGTCGCGGAACACAAATTCCGCCATGGGGGAACGGCAGATGTTGCCGTGGCAGACGAATAATACTTTTATCATTTTTCTATAACTCCTTATATATCCTGTATTTCTTCTCAAATGCTTGATTTTAAAGGGGTTTCAGTCTGTTCCGAAATTCTCTGTTTCCAGAGTATTTTCTCAAATCGTCCCATACTTTCTCATATTTATCCCTGAAAAATTGGTAAATACGTTGGTAAAGTAAGCGGCTTTACCAACGGGCTTTTTCAGCCGTTTGCTACTCGGTGCAGTTCCTCCTTCGCATCATCAAAATTCTCATGCGTATAGGTGTTCAGTATTACACTGATATGCTGCATGTATTTCTCCCAGTGAAGGGCAACCATTGGCATATCATTCTTATCCAGATACAAAAAGCGGATATAACCATCTACCATAGGCTCCACTTTTGGTGTTTCCCGTTTCGCAATGATTCTGCGAAAACACGCTGCTACTTCTTCTGTCATGGGAACATAGCGGACACCACTTTCCGTTTTCGGCTCCTGAATCACATATTCCATCTGTGATGTACGCTGCAACTGATGGTCTACCTTAATACGCATTTCCTCAAACTCAATATCAGGTATTGTCAGTCCGCAAAATTCCGAAATACGAAGTCCCGTATGAAAAAGAATGTAGATTGCGTCATAGTATCTGCTATGGAACTGTATCCTCTGCCATCCACCTGCTGAAGCTTAATGAGCCACGCCTTTGCATCTGACAAGCGTACCTTATCAATGCGCTGCTTTCCAAACGCTTCTTTTTTCAGGACGTTGATGACAGTCTTATATCCGGCAACTGTGTTATGACGGACTCCTGTTTTCAAAGACACATATTTCTCCACCAATTCCAGCACCGTGTAATTGCCGCCATTGGTTACGATGTGGTCAAATAAATCCGCTTCAATCTGCTTTTCTTTTTCTCTCAGCGAAAGTTCCCGCTTCTTACCTTTCGGCATTGGATCATTCTTATCCAAACGCCAGCTGTAAACATTTTTCTCTTTTCCGTCCTCGTCAATATAGCGGAACCGATACCTCCCATCTGAGCGCTGATACTCGCCCTCACGCAAAATCCGATTACGGTTGTCTCTTCTTTTCTCACTCATCGAATCTCTCCTTTCAAAAAAGGAGAGCCAGACTTGCAATATCATAATATCACAAATTTGGCTCTCCGTATAGCTTTATCATGGGATACAGGCAATCTGCCGTTTTCTTTATCAGGAAATTTTAAACAGCAGTTGCGTGATCCAGATACCGTTCAAATTTCTCACGTTTAATCAAAGCTCTGTTTCCATTCATCACATAAAAATCCTCATTAGGATGCGTGTCAATAAGCATTCGCAGCTTTCCTTCACCGATATGATAATATCCGGCTGCATCTTCAATGGTCAGCGTGTATCTGCGCCAGACCGGAATATCAGAATAACTTTTTCCATCAACATTCATTTTTTTATTCGCCATAGGCAGTTGTCCTCCATAACTGTCGTTGTCGCGGCAGTCGCCAAATGGATATGCAAGCATATCCGCTTGGCTCGTTGCTCGCGCACATGAAATAAGCCAGACAAAGGGATGCGGCAACGAAGTCCGGCAACGGGCTTCAAAAAACCTTGAAACTAATCCTTGTCTG
>CANSLW010000183.1 GCA_947647815.1 uncultured Dorea sp.
TGGACGTACTGGAATATTTCATGTCCGCCCACGGAGCGCGTAAAGGATTGTCTGACACAGCTCTTCGTACAGCCGATTCAGGATACCTGACCAGACGTCTGGTTGATGTATCGCAGGAACTGATTATTCATGAGATGGACTGCGTGGAGAAAGGTGCCGAGATTCCAGGAATGTATGTAAAGGCATTCGTGGACGGCAATGAAGAAATCGAGAGTTTGCAGGAGCGTATTACAGGACGTTTCCTGTGTGAAAATATTGTGGATAAGGATGGAAATATCCTGGTAAAAGCCAATCATATGGTGACACCGAAGCGTGCAGAGCTGATTATGAAGAAGGGTGTGGATGAGAACGGTGAGACGCTGAAGCAGATTAAGATTCGTACAATCCTTACCTGTAAATCACACAATGGGGTCTGCGCAAAATGTTACGGCGCCAACATGGCGACAGGTGAACCAGTACAAGTTGGTGAAGCTGTTGGTATTATTGCTGCACAGTCTATCGGTGAACCTGGTACACAGCTTACGATGCGTACATTCCATACCGGTGGAGTTGCCGGTGATGATATCACACAGGGTCTTCCCCGTGTCGAAGAGCTTTTTGAGGCAAGAAAGCCGAAGGGTCTTGCAATCATCACAGAGTTTGCCGGAGTTGCGAATATTAATGATACCAAGAAGAAGCGTGAGATTATTGTAACCAATAATGAGACCGGTGAGTCAAAGGCTTATCTGATTCCTTACGGATCCAGAATCAAGATTCAGGATGGCGCGGTTCTGGCAGCCGGTGATGAACTGACAGAAGGTAGCGTAAATCCGCATGATATCCTGAAAATTAAGGGACTTCGCGCTGTACAGGATTATATGATTCAGGAGGTACAGCGGGTATACCGTCTGCAGGGTGTTGATATCAATGATAAGCATATCGAGGTTATCGTACGCCAGATGCTTAAGAAAGTGCGTGTCGAAGAAGCGGGAGACACAGAATTCCTGCCTGGCACGAATGTAGACAGACTGGAATTCGAAGATACGAATGCGGCAATGATAAAAGAAGGTTTAGAGCCGGCAACCGGTGAACAGATTATGCTTGGTATTACGAAAGCATCTCTTGCAACGAATTCCTTCTTATCAGCGGCATCCTTCCAGGAGACGACCAAGGTTCTTACAGAGGCAGCAATCAAGGGTAAAGTTGATCCGTTGATTGGCCTGAAGGAGAATGTTATTATAGGTAAGCATATTCCTGCCGGAACAGGTATGAGAAAATACCGTGATATTCATCTGGATTCTGAACTGGCTATGGATGATGAAGTGATAGTAGAAGAAGAGGGCGAAGAGAACCTGGAACAGAATGAAGAATTCTTTGATATGGAAGAGATGATGGATAATCAGGATGTAGTGGACAATCCTGAGGAGACTTCAGAAACTGAGGATATGATTTCTGAAGACGTGCTGGAATTAGTAGAAGAATAGAATTAACAGAAGAATAAGAAGAAAGAAGAACTGTTGTGGCAGTTCTTCTTTTTTTTGCTCCTTATGCGCTCAGAGAACATAAGTAATTCGCATTATTGATAAAATATTCTCAATAACAATATTGACAATCAAAATCATTTGGAATACAATATCAATGTAAATGATAATCAATATCATTAATTGCGAGGCAGGATATGAATCAGGAAGAGAAAGCAGAAGCCGTAATCCGGCAGTTGAGGGAAAAGGGGTATAGAATCACTGTGCAGAGGAAGATGCTTCTTCAGGTTATATTAGAGAATGAATACACTTCCTGCAAGGAGATCTATTTCGCTGCTAAGGAAAGAGACCGTAAGGTTGGTATTGCAACTGTGTATCGGATGGTACAATTACTGGAAGATATGGAATTGATACACAAGGAAATGGTAGTACATCTGTAAGGAGGGATTATGATGCCGTTAACAATGCTGGGATCAGGTGAAGCTGCTGCAATCAGGCGAATCGGAGGAAAGGATGAGTCAAAAAGATTTCTTGAGAATCTGGGATTTACCGTAGGTGAAGAGGTAAGAATTATATCAAGTAATGGTGGGAACATAATCGTTCAAGTGAAAGATTCCAGGGTTGCAGTAAGTAAAGGGATTGCAAATAAGATCATAGTATAGGAGGATGAAGGAGCATGCAGACATTAAAAGATGTGAAATGCGATTCCAGTGTAGTAGTTGTGAAATTACACGGAGAGGGAGCGGTAAAACGCAGGATTATGGATATGGGAATCACGAAGGGAACTTCTGTCTACGTAAGGAAAGTTGCGCCGTTAGGAGATCCGGTAGAAGTGACTGTCAGAGGATATGAACTTTCACTTAGAAAAGCAGATGCAGAGATGATAGAGATACAGTGATGAATAGATTATAAAAAAATAAAGACCAGGAGGAGTAAAAATGGGAGTGAAAATTGCACTAGCCGGTAATCCAAACAGTGGAAAGACAACTTTGTTTAATGCGCTTACAGGCTCAAACCAGTTTGTCGGAAACTGGCCGGGAGTTACTGTTGAGAAGAAGGAAGGAAAATTAAAGGACAATAAGGATGTTACCATCATGGATTTGCCAGGTATCTATTCATTATCGCCGTACACATTAGAGGAAGTGGTTGCCAGGAATTATCTGATTGCAGAACGTCCGGATGCGATTCTGAATATTGTAGACGGAACGAACCTTGAAAGAAACCTTTATCTGAGTACACAGCTGATGGAACTTGGAATTCCTGTCGTAATGGCAGTTAATATGATGGACGTTGTCAGAAAATCCGGCGACCAGATTAATACGAAGCAGTTAGCTGAAAAACTGGGATGTGAAGTGGTGTCCATCTCTGCGTTAAAAGGCGATGGCATCAAAGAAGCGGCAGAAAAGGCTGTAAAGATTGCGGAAAATAAAAGTGCAGTGGCGCCGGTTCATGAGTTCGCTCCGGAAGTAGAGAGCTTCCTAAGTGAGATTGAGACAATGATAACCGGTATATCGGGGGAACAAAAGAGATTCTATGCGATTAAACTGTTTGAAAGAGATGACAAGATTCGTGAGATGTTGAGCCAGATGCCAGATGTGTCGAATATTATTTCAAAGGCAGAAGAAGAGATGGATGATGATGCGGAGAGTATTATTACCAATGAACGTTATAATTACATAGCATCTGTGATTGACAGCTGTCTTCAGAAAGCAGACCGGGAGAAGTTGACAATCTCTGATAAGATTGATAGAATCGTTACAAATCGTTGGCTTGCATTGCCTGTTTTTGCGGTAGTTATGTGGATTGTATATTATGTATCCGTATCAACGGTCGGAACAATTGTAACTGACTGGACGAACGATGTTCTGTTTGGAGAGATTATTCCGCCGGCAATTGAGAACTTCTTGGTAAACATTAACTGCGCTGACTGGCTTCAGGGATTAATATTAGATGGTATTGTAGCCGGTGTGGGAGCTGTATTAGGGTTTGTTCCGCAGATGTTGGTATTGTTTATTTTCCTTGCATTCCTGGAGTCCTGTGGTTATATGGCGAGAATTGCATTTATCATGGACAGAATCTTCCGCAAGTTCGGTCTGTCCGGTAAATCATTTATTCCGATGTTAATTGGTACAGGATGCGGGGTTCCAGGAGTTATGGCATCTCGTACGATTGAGAATGACCGTGACCGTAAGATGACGATTATGACGACTACGTTTATCCCATGTGGTGCAAAGCTGCCAATCATTGCTTTGATAGCAGGAGCACTCTTTGACGGGGCGTCATGGGTAGCGCCAAGCGCATATTTTGTAGGAATTGCCGCAATTATCTGTTCAGGAATCATCCTGAAGAAGACGAAAATGTTCGCAGGTGATCCGGCGCCATTCGTTATGGAGCTTCCGGCTTATTATATGCCGACCGTGGGAAATGTTTTAAGAAGTATGTGGGAGAGAGGATGGTCCTTCATTAAGAAGGCAGGAACAGTAATCCTTCTGTCAACCATATTTATCTGGTTTACATCAAGCTTCGGTATTGTAGATGGCAAATTCGGTATGGTAGAAGACTTAAGCGATGGATTCCTGGCTAATATCGGAAGACTGTTCTCATGGATCTTTGTACCGCTCGGATGGGGGGACTGGCGCGCGGCTGTTGCGGCGATTACAGGACTCGTGGCAAAGGAGAATGTTGTAGGAACCTTCGGTATCCTCTATGGATTTGCAGAAGTAGCAGAAGACGGAGAAGAGATATGGGGAACATTGGCGGCAAGTATGACGACGATTGCAGCATATTCTTTCTTGGTATTCAATCTTCTATGCGCGCCTTGCTTTGCGGCGATTGGAGCTATCAAACGTGAGATGAACAATGTGAAATGGACCTGGTTTGCAATTGGATATCAATGTGTATTTGCTTATCTGGTGTCTATGTGTATCTATCAGTTTGGCATGTTATTCACAGGCGGTGGATTTGGACTTGGAACTATCGTGGCAGTTATTATCCTTATCGGATTCCTCTACCTGCTGTTCCGTCCGTACAAAGAGAGTACGTCGCTGCATGTAAACCTGTCCAGTGTGAGAGCCAACGGAGCAAAAGCTTAATAATATTATGAAAAGGAAGAAGGGGAGTTTATGACATTAGCGGCAAGCAGCATTCTGTCAACGTCAATCGTGGGGCTTGTTGTATTAGCAGCTGCGGCATTAGCCCTAAGAAGTATCTGGAGAAAGAAAAAAAATGGAGGCGGCTGTGGATGCGGATGTGAGAACTGTTCACATTCCTGCCATAATAAAATGTAATGGAAACATTAAGAAAAATAATGTTTTTGGTTGACAGAAAATTAACTAAGTAGTATATTATATTATAAGACAGACAAGGAAGACTACATAATAATACGTCTTGCCTTGTCTTTCTTATTTTTCTGGCCTTAGAATATGTCTGAATGGGTTTTAGATGATGGCATGTCCGGACGAAGCCGGTGTATCAGGTATTCTCTAAGAGCAGAAAATATGCCGTAACCTGGCAGAAGAGAATGTTCAAAAAGGATATTCAAGAAAATATCCGGAAAAAGAAAATGAGGTGGGATGTATGAACAGTACGAGTATTATTATTTTGTTGACAATTCTTGCGTATATGTGCCTGTTGATTGGTGTGGGTATTTATAATGCAAAGAAGAACAGCAGCAGTGAGGATTTCTATCTTGGAGGCAGGAAGATGGGAGCCTTGGTTGTAGCCATGAGTGCTGAGGCAAGTGATATGTCTAGCTGGCTTTTGATGGGACTTCCTGGAGTTGCATATCTGACAGGTTTGGCGGATGCCTTCTGGACGGCGGCAGGTCTGGCAATTGGAACATATTTGAACTGGCTTTTTACGTCAAGAAGATTAAGACGCTATTCAGAGAAGATTGGCGCAATCACAGTGCCTACATTCTTTGCAAAAAGATTCCATGATGAGAGAAATATTATCTCAGCGATTTCAGCGGTTATTATTGTAGTCTTTTTTGTCGTGTATGTAGCATCCGGATTTTCAGCATGTGGTAAGCTGTTTAATTCATTGTTTGGACTGGATTATATGACCGGAATGATTTTATTTGCAATCATTATTGTAGTTTATACGATTGCGGGTGGATTTACGACAGTAGCAACTAATGATTTGATTCAAAGTATTGTAATGTCAATTGCATTGGTTTCTATTGTGACATTTGGTGTAACTACAGCAGGCGGTATGGGCGCGGTTATGGATAATGCAAAGTCATTGTCTGGATATTTGTCCCTCTCGGCAATACATGATGCGGTTGCAAAGACATCAGTTTCATATTCTCCGCTTACGGCTGTTGGATTACTGGCGTGGGGAATCGGTTATTTTGGTATGCCGCATATTTTAGTTCGGTTTATGTCTATTGAAGATGAAAATAAACTGACACTTTCCAGGCGTGTTGCTTCTATATGGGTAACGATTGCTATGGCTGTTGCGATTTTCATAGGTATCGTAGGTCTGGCCGTAGCAAATACAGGTGCAATAGATGTCCCGGACGGACAGAATGAACGTATTATTATTATACTTACGAACCTGCTCAGCCAGAATGGATTCCTCGCCGCGGTTCTGGGCGGTGTCATCCTCGCGGGTATCCTTGCGGCAACGATGTCTACTGCGGACAGTCAGA
>CANSLW010000184.1 GCA_947647815.1 uncultured Dorea sp.
ACTGTGGCCAAATCCTTTTTGACAGCAGCCAAATCTTGTTTCATCTGGATTTGTTCGTCTTTGACAGCAGCCAGATCGAGTTTCATCTTGCCCTGCTCATCTTTGACCGTGGCCAGATCCTTTTTGACAGCAGCCAAATCTTGTTTCATCTGGATTTGTTCATCTTTAACGATGGTCAGCTCATTTTTTACAATCACAAGTTCATCGTTCATTCGCGTTTGTTCATCTCGGATAGATTTGATATCATTTTTTATCGGTTGTAATTTGGCATTAAGTTTTGTATCTAATAAATTAGACATTGCCAATAGTAATTCATTGTTTGTCACTCTACCACCTCTTTTCGAGACTATGTAATTATTATGGTAGCTTGTATTATATCATGCCTAACGAAGAAAGTCTATTTGAAAACAGACAATTTTTGGGGGCTGAACTGTTACTTATATGTGATTTCTTGAAGATACAGCCCTTTCGGATCGCAGGGAGAACTTGGTGTCTGGATTCCTTCGAAGATATCTTCGATATCTTCCTTAGATCGGGTTCCAAAACCGATATCTAAGAGTGTGCCAATAATAAGGCGTGCCATATTATGAAGGAAATCATCTGCATGAATGAGAATCTGCATTTCCTGACCGGCGCCGTAGATATCGATATCATAGAGCTTTCGTACTGTAGATTTGCTCTTTTTTACGGAAGAGAAGTTGCGGAAATCGTGAGTTCCAGTTAATAGGACGGCGGCTTGCTGCATCAGGTGTTTGTCAGGTGATTTAAAGCAGTGATATGTATATTTCCGGTCAAATACACTGGGAACATCATCAATAGTCATGCGGTATACATAGGTCTTTGAAATCGCATTCAATTGTGCATGGAATCGTTCTGAGACTTCCCTTACATCTATAATAGCAATATCCATCGGGAGATAGCGGTTCAGATAATGCTTCATATCTGAAACTTTCATATCAGATGCGGTCTTAAAATTTGCAATCTGTGCATATGCATGAACCCCTACTTCTGTACGGCATCCACAATTCAATTCAATCTGTGTCTCATCTGTCATTTTTCGCAGAACTTCCAGAATCTTATTAGAAATAGTATTATTGGATTCTTCTTTGCCAAGACGGGTCCAGCCCTGATAGCGGCTGCCGTCATATTCAATCGTCAGTTTAATGTTTCGCAGATTAACAGTTTCATTTATATTTTTTTCTCTTCTTAGCATAGTGTGCGGCCTCCATTATTAAAATTTAAGTATAGTTTACTATTTATAGTGCAAGTATAGCAAATTTAAAGGAACAATAAAAGGACTTGACAGAAAAAGAATGAAGGGATATGTTAGAATTGTTATTGTTTACTCTGTGACCAGTAGCTTAAAATTATCTTTAGCAGTAAAAGGAGATATGAAAGTGAGTAAAGAGAGCAGACGGGTATCGGAATCTGTTGTAGAAACGGTTCATATGGTCCGTCCGAATCATTTAAATGCGGCGGGGCGTCTCTTTGGTGGAATATTGATGCAATGGATGGACGAAATTGCGGCGCTTGTGGCAAAGCGTCATACGCGCAGAAATGTGATTACGGTATCGGTAGATAATCTTAGATTTTTAAAAGGCGCCTATCAGAAAGATGTTATAGTTATTAAGGGGAAAGTGACGTATGTAGGACGGACTTCTATGGAAGTGAAAGTAGACTCTTATGTAGAAAGTCTGGAAGGGGACAGAATCCTGATTAACAGGGCTTTTTTTACAATGGTAGCGCTGGATGATTATGACAATCCAGTAGAAGTGCCGCGTCTGGAACTTGAAACACAAGAAGATAAGCAGGATTGGGAGAAGGCTAAGATGCGCCGTGAGATTAGAATGCAGCGCAGGAAAGAGGATTTTTAGATATCATCTATCTTTAGATATTGGGGCTGGTGCAGAGAGAAGGCTTTATTATCTAAAGATAGATGATTTTTTAAAAAAAATATATTTTTATGCACCTAAAACGCATCATAAAACGTCTAATAAGTGTAGATGCAAAAGAGAGGAGGACGACTTATGGATGCTTTGCTTATAAAACGTGCTCAAAAGAATGATGTAGGAGCATTTGTGGAATTGATGGAGAAGCATAAAACAGCGCTCTATAAAGCGGCGAAGAGTTATCTGGACAGTGAGGAAGATATTGCAGACGTTATGCAGGATACGGTGCTTCAGGCATATGAGCATATCACGGAGTTGAAGAATACATCGTATTTTAAGACGTGGCTTACCAGAATTTTAATCAATCAATGTAAAGATCTCCTAAGGCAGCGAAAACGGTATGTGATATCAGAACAGGTAACAGACACAGCATATGAGATGCCTGAGAATGACAGAGAATTCTATGAACTGATAAAAGAGCTGCCCGAAGAATATCGGATGATATTTTTATTATATTATGGAGAAGGATTTCGTACAGGTGAGATTGCACAGATTCTTGATGTCAATGAGAATACGGTAAAGAGCAGGCTTAGAAGGGGAAGGGATAAATTAAAACAGGTATTATGTTATTAGGAGGTGTAGGTATGAAAGGATCAGAAAAGCATATGAGTGAGATATTAAGCCGGGATGTTCAGGTGTCAGACGTGGTAAATCAAAGACTTAGAGATACTTATGAGATATTAGAACGGCGGTATGAAATCAGCGGAAAGAAGACTTCATATAGGAAAAACATGCGTGTGGCGGCGGCAGCTGTGATTTTTGTCTGCTGTGCGGTGCCAAGTGCGGTATATGCGTCTGTGAAATCGGGATTTTTCGAGGGAATGTTTGGAAATGCGACGAAAAAATCTACAGATGTGATTCATACGGAGATTGATGACGGAAAAGGCGGTAAAGTTGCTGTAGATATTCCATCGAAAGAATATGTCGCAGTAGATGAAGCAAAGGCTGAGGCGCTGTTTGGAGAATGGGTGATGGAAGAGCCAATTACGAAGCAGATAGGAGAACATACGTTGACGCTTGAAAGTTTTGCCTATGATAAAAACGGTGCATTGCTGTACTTTACACTGGAGCGGGAAGGCGGTGTGACGGCTCTTAAAGGAGATATGGATATGAATCTCACAAAAGGTGCTTCTTTCACGGATGATGCGGACTTTTATTTTTATGTTGACTGTGGCGAGACAGCATTTGGATGTGAGAACATCTATGTAGATATAGAGAAGAGTACAGAAGATATTTTATATTGTTCAGAATATATTCTGTGGTCGGAAAGTATAAAAGAAGGAGATATTCCGAAACTTTCTATTGAGAAATATCCGAGTACCAGAGGAGAATTATTTGCATTGTCCGGTGAAGAATATCAGGAGGCGGCGGCAAAGATTGAGACGGAGGAGATAGCATTATCAGACAAGGGACAGATTCCGGTTCGGAATATTGATATGGGAGAAAAAGGTTATCTGGAATATTCGCCGGTTTCTATCAGTGTGGATATGTCTAAAGGTATGGGACTCTCTGCAGAGGAAGCACAAGACCCTTATTATCTGAAGTATCTTGAAATTAAATATAAAGATGGAAGCAATTATATTGTGTCTGATAAGGAAAATTGTGTTGCAAACAACGGATATGTACTTGGGGCGGATGTATGGTATAAGGCTGCGTTTAACCGGTTGGTAGATCCAGATGAGATTGCGGAAATAATTGTTAATGATGTAAGTTTTCCGGTGTCATAGTATTCAGGAGAGTTTTCGGCAGGTTTCCTTGCATATATGGTATAAGAATGGCTGTGGGCGAAGAGTTTTTTGCCTGCAGTCATTTTTTGCAGAAAATTCTTTGAATTAAATGGGAAATTATTATAATTCACATGTTAAATAGCAAATATTGGTTTGGAACGACAGAATAGCAACGAGAAAATAGAAGGAGATAGACTTGATATTTGTGCAAAGATGCATTATGATAATTATATAAAATTTTTAGGAGGAACGTAAGATGTACAAGATATTGAAAGCCGAAAAACTGGCTGATAAGATTTATCTTATGGATGTAGAAGCACCACGTGTGGCAAAGCATTGTGAGCCGGGACAATTTGTAATCGTTAAGATGGATGAAAAAGGCGAGAGAATTCCGCTTACAATCTGTGATTACGACAGAGAAGCCGGAACCATCACAATCGTGTTCCAGGAGGTTGGGGCATCCACTATGAAGATGGCAGAGATGAAAGCAGGAGATTCCTTCCGTGATTTTATCGGACCATTAGGATGTCCATCTGAATTTGTAGAAGAAGATATTGAGAGTCTGAAGAATAAGAAGATGCTTTTTGTAGCTGGTGGTGTTGGAGCAGCTCCTGTATACCCGCAGGTAAAATGGTTAAAAGAACATGGAATTGACGTAGATGTTATTGTTGGTTCCAAGACAAAAGATATGCTGATTTTAGAGAAAGAGATGGAAGCAGTTGCCGGAAACTACTATCCTTGTACAGATGACGGTACATATGGCCATGCAGGTATGGTTACGACAAAGATTGAGAAGCTGGTGGAAGAAGGGAACAAGTACGATGTCTGTGTTGCAATCGGACCGATGATTATGATGAAGTTTACCTGCCTTCTTACCAAGAAACTTGATATTCCTACGATTGTCAGCATGAATCCGATTATGGTTGACGGAACTGGTATGTGCGGCGCCTGCCGTGTGATCGTAGGCGGCGAAGTAAAGTTTGCATGTGTAGACGGACCAGAGTTTGACGGACATCTTGTTGACTTTGATAATGCGATGAAGAGACAACAGATGTATAAGACGGAGGAAGGCCGTGCAATACTGAAAGTACAAGAAGGCGACACCCACCATGGTGGATGCGGCAATTGCGGAGGTGACAACTAATGGCTGATGTATTAAAGAGAATTCCTGTAAGAGAGCAGGATGCAAAGGAAAGAGCAACAAACTTCGAAGAAGTATGTTATGGATATAATAAAGAAGAGGCAATGGAAGAGGCAACCCGTTGTCTGAATTGCAAGAATGCAAAGTGTATTGAGGGCTGTCCGGTATCTATCAATATTCCTGGATTCATTTCCCAGGTAAAAGAAGGAAATATCGAGGAAGCTTATAAGGTAATCGGTGAATCTTCTGCACTCCCGGCTATCTGCGGCCGTGTATGTCCGCAGGAGTCCCAGTGTGAGTGTAAGTGTATCCGTGGAATCAAGGGTGATCCGGTATCCATCGGTAAGCTTGAGAGATTCGTTGCGGATTATGCATTGGAACATGACATTAAACCTGTGAAGGCTGAGAAAACCAACGGACATAAGGTCGCGGTTATCGGTTCTGGTCCGTCCGGTCTTACCTGTGCAGGAGATTTGGCAAAATTAGGTTATGAAGTAACTGTGTTTGAGGCTCTTCACGAGCTGGGCGGTGTGCTTGTATATGGAATTCCTGAGTTCCGTCTTCCGAAGCATAAAGTCGTAAAGAAAGAAATCGAGAAAGTAAAAGAATTAGGTGTTAAGTTTGAGACAAACGTAGTAATCGGCAAGTCTACAACTATTGATCAATTGATGGAAGAGGAAGACTTTGAGGCAGTATTCATTGGTTCCGGGGCAGGACTTCCAATGTTCATGGGAATTCCGGGAGAGACGGCAAACGGTGTATTTTCTGCAAATGAGTATCTGACAAGAAGTAACCTGATGAAGGCATTTGATGATTCTTATGATACACCGATCGTGGCAGGTAAGAAAGTTGCGGTAGTCGGCGGCGGTAATGTGGCTATGGATGCCGCAAGAACTGCTCTTCGTCTCGGTGCAGAGGTTCATATCGTATACCGACGCAGCGAAGCAGAGCTTCCGGCCAGAGTAGAAGAAGTACATCACGCGAAAGAAGAAGGTGTAATCTTTGACCTGTTGACCAATCCAAAGGAAATCCTTGTGGATGAGAATGGCTGGGTAAAAGGAATGAAAGTCATCAAGATGGAACTTGGCGAGCCAGACGCTTCCGGTAGAAGACGTCCGGTAGAGATCGCAGGTTCTGAGTATGAGATTGAGCTTGATACGGTGATCATGTCTCTTGGAACTTCTCCAAATCCGTTGATTGCCTCCACTACAAAGGGACTTGAGACCAACAGGAGAAAATGTATTGTTGCTGAGGAAGAGAATGGACAGACTTCTAAG
>CANSLW010000185.1 GCA_947647815.1 uncultured Dorea sp.
CAAAGACCCGGAATCCCTGTTCATATAAGTATTGGATATACGTCCTTGTAGATCCGGCAGGGTCTCCTCCTGTAAGCAGGAATATCTGCCCGAATACCTTAAAAGAAGCAATCAGCTGTAAAAACAGTACCGTAATATGCACTCTCGCCAGCAACGGCAGCGTGATGTAACGTACTCTCTGCCAGTATGAGATACCGTCTAAGGCGGCACATTCATAATATTCCTCCGGAATCTCCTGCATACCTGCGGTATACAGAATCATATTAAATCCTCCGGTCCACCACAAAGTCTCCAGTACGATGACAATCCACACTAACGCCGGGTTCATCAACCAGTATACCTCGCTCTTTTCTCCAAGCATCCCCAATGCCTTTAATATGTTATTCACAAGACCGGTATAAGGCTGGAACATATAGAGGAAGATATATGCCACCATGGACACCGCCATAACCTGCGGCGCAAAAAAACTTGTCCTGAAAAATCCTCTGAGCGGCAGCCTTGGATGTTCAATAAGCAATGCCAGCAGAAACGGCACTCCCACTAATACGGGTGTCGATATAACTACAAAAAGCGTAGTATTTCGAAGCGACTGCCAGAACGTCGGATCTGAGAACAAACGTGTATAATTACTAATCCCCACAAAAGAAGCATCCCCCAGGATCTTATAATCCGTAAAACTTAACACCCCCGTCAGAATCAACATTCCAAACGTGAATACCAGATAAAAACAAAGGAACGGAGCCAGATACAAAAATCCTTCGAATTTCTTTATTTTTTTCTTCAAATGATCCCTCCTTTCCTGAAATCACTATAAGATACAAAATGCTTGTCACTGGCAACCATTTTGCATACGATGGTATCAATATACACTGGGCATATGCCTATGCCCAGTGTACGCCGGACAGATTACTCTGTTAATTGAACGACGTATTCAACCTCTGCGTGATTTCCTCAAAGCACTGGTCAGGCGTAGTCTCCGCCCTTGCCAGTTTTCCAAGGGGTTCATTAATCTCTGCAGAACCCTTTAAGGCAAACGGCGCTGTTCCGGTAAACGGCGTAGCATATTCTACAGCGTCTTTAAAGTACTGGTGCATAGGATAGCTGTTGAATAATTCTGTATCCTGAGCAGGCACATATGCAGGAACCGATCCGGCTTCCGCCCACTGGTCGCTGTTTTCACAGAACCATTTCACGAATTCCAAAGTTGCTTTTGTCTTCTCCTGACTTCTCTGTTCATTATTCGGAAGAACGAAAGTATGGCTGTAAATAGCGGTCTTGTACACATCGCCAAACTTAGGCAGTGACATAACCCCGTATTCATCTCCAAGGTTTTTATACAAGTAATTCATCTGCCATGCACCTTCCATTACCATAGCTACTTTTTTCTGGGTAAGAAGGTCTGAGATATTTTCCACATTCTGAAGGCCGCTCTGATGAATCTGCTGATATGCATCCATAGCCTTAAGTCCAACCTCTTTGTCTGCTATCCATTCTTTTCCGTCTTCAGAGACAAATTTGCCCTCTCCGCCATACTGGTAATACAGTGAATTGAACAGATACATCGGGATAGAACCTGCCGTTGCCACTGCAAATCCCGGTACGTCCAGATTCTCATCCAGCGTTTTTACTGCCTTAAGAAAACCATCTAAGCCATCGTCTAATTTAAGCAATCCATTTTCATCAGCAAGCCCCGCCTCTGCGATCATCGTCTTATTATAATGAAGCATCAGCTGAAGACAATCCATTGGAACTGCGTAATATTTATCATCACTCTTTAACTGATTCACCTTGTCTATATAGTTGCCGAACTGGATATCCACCCCTGTCTCTTCGCATGCTTCATCCATAGGAACGATGATGTTTTCTTTAATAAGGCCATTTACATATTCATCATGGGAATTGCATAAGTCAGGCGCCTGTCCGCCAAGGATAGCCGTCTTGATCTTCGTATAATAGTTATCCCAGTCCTGTGTTACCAGATTAACCTTAATCTTTCCATCATATTCCTTGTTAAATTCAGAAACCATTTTCGTCATAGTCTCTCCGTCAGCGCCAGTGAACAAGGACCAGTATTCAATCTCTACAGCGCCTGAACTGCCGCTTTCTTCTTTCGCCGCGCCGCCGTCTGTGGAATCAGAAGACTCCTTTGAATTGCCGCACCCTGCACATGTAAACATTAACCCTATCGCCATTATGACCGCTATAATCTTTTTTGCCTTCATAAATTTTTCCTCCTATTAATATTCAAATCTGATCATATGCCACGAACTCTTCTCAAGAACCGTGGTATAACTTTCTTTTTCAATCCTGCCTGCCGCTTTCTTATGAGGGATTACATAATCCGGGTTTTCCGGAGTATTGACTGCCTCTAAGTCTTCATCATGATACACGATATGTTCAATCTCTCTGAGTTCCTCAAATCCCCTGAACACAAATTCTGTCTCCAGATCCTCTTCTGTATCACGGTTTAACACGAAGATTGTCAGATTCCTCTTCTCTTCATTGATTACAGCCGCGCTTTCCAGAACAGATACCCGTTCGTAACTCTCACAGCTGTATACAGGACCATCCATAATCGTCTTCAATGCGGTTCCTCTCCCGTACACTGATGTATATAAGAACGGATAGTAGATAGTCTGCTTCCAGATCTTCCCGCCCTTGATACAGTTAAACAATGACAGGTGATTCACCAGCTGCGCCTGACAGGCTATCTTCACCCGGTCACTGTGATTGATAAAGGACATCAGCATAGCCCCTGTAAGCAAAGCGTCTGCAAAATTATAACTGCCTTCGCTGATTGCATTCTTATCACTCCAGTCAAATTTCCATTTTGCACGGTTTGCAGTCTCTTCTCTGTTCCAGATTCCCCACTCGTCAAAGGAAAGATGGACTGTTTTATCTCCTCTTACTTTTGATTTCACGAAATCACATGTCGCAATAATTGTCTCTATCTGTCTCTCCAGCTCTATGTTTCCTGCAAGAAAATCCTTCATATTGCTGTCAACAATAGAAAAGTAATTATGAAGGGAGATATAATCCGTGATATCATATGCTTCTTCCAAAACTTTAGCGTCCCAGGACGGATATGTCGCAATACTGGTGTTACTGGAACCACAAAGTACAAGCTCGATATTTTTATCAACCTTCTTCATAAGCCTTCCGCTTTCTAACGCAAGCCTTCCATACTCTTCTGGCGTCTTGTGGCAGATCTGCCAGGGACCGTCCATCTCATTTCCCAGACACCATGTCTTGATTCCATAAGGTTTTTCTGCCCCGTTTTTCTTCCTTAAGTCACTCCAATAGCTGCCTCCTTCATAATTGCAGTACTCCACAAGATTTCTCGCCGCATCGGCTCCTCTTGTTCCCAGATTGACAGCCATATTCACTTCTGTATCTGTCTTTGCCGCCCATTTCATGTATTCATCTGTCCCCACCAGATTCGGTTCTTCCGCGATCCATGCAAGATCCAAACGCACCGGGCGCTTATCCACAGGCCCCACTCCGTCTTCCCAGTTATACCCTGACAAAAAATTGCCTCCCGGATAACGTATCATCGGAATCTGTAATTCCCGCACCAACTCAATCACATCCCTGCGAAAGCCGTCTTCATCTGCAAGTGGATGATCTGGTTCATAGATGCCCCCATATACAACTCTCTCCATGTGTTCAATCATGGAGCTGTAGATTCTCTTATCCACCTCCCCTATTTCATATTGTCGGTCCAAATAAATTTTTCCTTTTTTTTGCATTTTTCCCTCCTCTTTCTATCTTTTCTGTAATTTATTTGATATTGCAATAATAGCAAAATAATTTTTAGATTTTAATAGAATTTATTGCAATTAAACAATAAAATATTGCATATCCTATCCAATTGATTGAATATATATTTTGACTATGATAGGATAAATAGTAACCAGAACAGGAGGGGATTACTTGAAATACAAAGAATATTTTTTCAAAAAGAGCAAATCTTTTATCAATAAATTCGCACTTTACTTTTTTTGCTGCAATATGGCATTAATTTTTACTATAAGCGCACTGTTTTACCGTAATACGACACAAATCATCATGGACTCTTCTTATAACTATACGTATACCATTATGGAACAGGCCAGATCGTATTTTGACAGCTATATGTCGTCTCACAAAGCAATACTGAACTCTATTGCTGAAAGTGACGTCCTCAAAAGCGCATCCCAGTGTTACGAAAACGGAGAGATAAGCAATACTCTAAAATACGAAGCCCGAATCGTTGACACTATTAAAAGTTCCATTGACAATCATTCAGACCTTAACGATGTTGTCATAGTCATGGAAAACGGCCTGCTGATAAACCGGGAATCCGGATGGGGAATAAATCTCTCCTATCCTTTTCTCGAAACAGACTGGTATAAGAATGCCTTAGAATATGACCGCAGCCTTCCTACCAATATCTTCTACATGCAGACCGATTTTTATACCGAATATTCATCTAATCAGGGTATCCCGTCCATCGTGATAAGCCAGCCCGTTTACAACTATATGCAGCAAAAGATCGGCGTGGTATTCTATTACATCACTCTTGAAGAATTCTGGAACAACCTGCTGAATGGATATCATTCTCAATACGGGGATCTGTTCCTGATCAATCAGGAGAATATGATTATTGCACATAATAAGAGAGGGGATGAAGGAACAGAATTTCCACAGATCAAAGACGCCGTTCTGATAGAAGACACTGCCCCGCCACTTAAGCAAAATCCTTCAGATCCGATACTCCTTCTTCTCCCTTCCAAGACATCGGCCTGTAATGTATTATGCTCTATCAACATTGATATCAATAAGGAGACCTCAAGTCTCTTAAAAAATATTGCTTTGATTGTAATATTATCCGTCCTGATGAACATGATCATAACCATCTATATCTCGAAAAATCTGAACAGGCCTATTAATCGTCTGGTAACGGACATCAAACAATTAACTTCTGTCCCGCATAATCTGCTGAATGGGGACTATCAGTATTCCGAACTTATCTTTATAGCAGATAATTTCAACGTATTACTAGAAGATATCAGTCAGCTGAATGAACAACAGACAAAGATGCAGCTCACTCTCCAGAAGGCAAAAAACAGGATATTGATTTCAAAAATAAATCCTCATTTTTTATTCAACAGCCTTCAATTGATACAGACAGAAAACCTTTACGGCTCCCGTGAGAAAACCAACCGCATTATTCTCTCTCTGAGCAATCAGCTCCGCTATAATATCTATGATGACAATGACGATATCGTTCCGTTGTCCTGCGAACTTGAGCGTGTAATCGAATACCTGCATCTATGCAGTGAAATATATGAAGACAATCTTGATGTGAAGATAGATATACCAGATTCTCTGCTTTCATGCAATGTTCCTAAGTTCGCCCTTCATGCCCTTGTTGAAAACTCCATCAAGCATGGTTTCAGGGGAACACCGGAAAATGGCTTCATCCATATTATTGGAAAGGATCTGGGAAACAGACTTCAGATCTTGGTTCAGGATAATGGCATTGGAATATCAAAGGAATCCATCAAAAAGATACAGAATGGCTTAAAAGACGGGACTCACACCGGAATCGGCCTTTTGAATCTTGCAAAGCAGATGGAATCTATATATGGAAATGATTCTGATATTATCATTTCTTCAGAAAACGGCATTACCTGTGTTACAATACAAATCCCCTGTCACGGGGCAAATGATGAGAAAGAGAGGAAAACACCCAATGAAACAAGAAGTACTGATAGGAATTGACGCTGGCTCCACACATCTGAAAGCCGCACTCTATGAAACAAACGGGAAACTGATCCGCATCTGCCACCGTCGTGTCAGAGTCTGTCATTCCATTCCCGAATATTCAGAGTATGACGCGGACGAGATCTATCTTCAACTCTGCAGCTGCCTGGACGAACTGCTGACGCCCCAATATCTGCCCGTCGCTGTCGGAATATCTTCTTTTGGTGAAAGTATTGTCCCTATAGACCCGCAGGGAAAACCTGTTGACAGAATGATTGCCTGGTACGATATGCGCGGCCAGCATCTTATAAATAC
>CANSLW010000186.1 GCA_947647815.1 uncultured Dorea sp.
ATCGCTCCTGATGGTTCCAGATAATACCAGGTCCCGTTCACAAGCGCCCAGCCCGTCTTCATCCAGCCTGCCTCGTCAAAATAATACCACTTTCCGTTAATCAGCTCCCAGCCGGATCTGGTGTATCCCCCGTCACTGTGGCGATACCACCAGCGGCTTCCGCTTAATATCCAGCCTGCCGGCTGTGGTTTTTCCAATCCAAAATATTTTGCAATTCCTCGTGCATCTGCCTGCCCAAGATTTTTCAGCTTACCATCTGTACTCAGATATTTATCAAAATCATTCTTATTACTAATAAATGCATGTTCTACAATGAGTCCCGGAAAACCCGCCTCCTTGCATCTCCAGATTAGTCCATAATAATCCGCCAGGGAACCATCACTATAAGTACTGTTATTCTCACTATTTCGAATCTTAATTTTGCGGTCATAGAGTCCCAATGCAACCAGCTCATTCTGAATCTTCTGTGCCAGAGCTTTTCCCTCACTTCCTACTTCCGGTTTATAGTTGCTATTGGGATAATATACCTCCGCTCCATTTGCAGAAACACCTGCCGAGTTAAGATGAAAACTTACTAAGATATCTGCATTCTTCTGTCTGGCAAAATTAACTCTTGCAGCCAGATCCGTTGCCGCATTCGCCGTTCCACTTACCGACTTATCCGTCTCTCTTGTCATATACACCTTAACACCGTTATATTTCTCTAATTCTTCTTTACAATATTTTGTGATTTTCAGCGTCAGGTTTTTCTCATATGCTCCATTTCCAATGGCACCAACATCAGTTCCCCCATGTCCTGGATCAAGAACAATTACAGGATTCTTGGCTTTTCCTGCCGAATACACAGCTGGCGCATGATAACTTCTTATAACTGCCTCCATTTCAATTTCACTTGCAGTCTCTATCGCCTCATCTATAGTATCATTCTCAGTAAGCTCCCCATTTTCATCTAATGACAGAAAAGAGGCCTCTGTTTCCTCATTTCTTACATTATCTGTCATTGATGCACTCTCATCTATGACTGCGTCTGGCTTTGTCTCACACTCCTGGTTCACGCCATACCGACAGTCTATTCCAATTGCATCCAGATCAATCTCATGGTTCACACCATCCACTTCCACATTTACTTTTGTCAAATGATAGATACCTGCCTGGGAGAAGTTATCATATTCAATCGAAAATAACGCCGCTTCTTCCTGTATATCACTGACTGCAGCCGACATCTCTTCTGTCGTATCTTCCCGTTCATAAATTAATATAGCATTGGTAATATTAAGCCCTTCCTGAAAGGAAACAGCTATATTCTGCACTCCCGGTACTGACTGACATGAATTCTCATTATAGATATATTGGATTACAGGCTCTGTCAATTCTTCTGATGGCGCCTCTGCTGCTTCAGTTCTTTGAAACAACACCACAGAAAATATCATCATCAATGTTAAAACCACTGCTATCTTTTTCTGTACATCCCTTCTAGTCATTATACTATCCCCTTTTCTTTAGTTTCCTAATTTCTCAAATAGTATAAAGCGTGTAGTTACTACACAGTCAAGAGGGTATAGAAAAAACGTTTTAAATCAAATGAGCTTTAATTTCACAATCATATTCTACATAATTGAATAACTTTAATCCAATTTCTTCCGCATAAATTATATCAGTCTTATAACCATTGTTCTTAAGCCATCTTAACAACGGGGTAAAATCCGCCTTATCCTCCTCAATATGCAGGAGAAATACAGCATAATTTCCAGCAGGTATTGTATACAAATTCTCCGGCTTCACATGATGATATTGATTACCTGCAATCTTTATATATCCCCTTTGCTTTATAAACTTTCCGTTACTAATTTGTTCTGAATCCAGGATATACCCATATTGTCTTTGGATAGTGTCCGCAAGACGCAATTCTTCTTTTGCCGCTTCTAGCAGAGAAGTATAAACAGCTTTATCCTGTTTTTCTACACCAGCAATAACAACCTCTTCTTCAAGCCATTTTTTTGTGATTTCTTCAGATAAAATTCCATTCCGGACCCGTTCGTTTTCTTCATCATACCACAAAATATCATCTGCAACCTGTTTAAAATAGCTGCTTAATCGCAAAGCCTCATTGCGATATTCTAAAAGAAGATTTGTAATCTGCGCATTGTCATGCGACGAAAGAATTTTCTTAATCTGCTCTAATGGAATACTCAGTTTCCGACAAATTGTAATAATATCCAGCTGCCATATATTCCATATAGAATAATAACCATATCCATTCTTTGGATTAATATAATCAGGAGTCAATAGTCCATATTTAACATAAAAATGAATAGTATCTTTTGACACCCCTGTCATTTTACTGACTTCTCCTATCAAATATCTTTCCTTTTCCATAATATCGCCTCTTCCTTTGTCATGATAGCACTATTTCTCATTTTACTTCATACTTAACAACAGAACAAGGCCTCCGGATGTATTTTCTACAGAGACCTTTTCATGGGAGATATTTTCTCAGAGCTTTTGTATTTCCACAGAACTGCTGCCATCACCGCACTGACAAGGAGCAGGCAGTAGAAGCTGATTCCCCGGTTCACCAGCGTTGCCACTGCCATGGGATGCTTGGTGAATACTCCTGCAAATAATTTTACAAAGGCATATTCGCTGATTCCTGCCGCTCCTGGGAATGGGAGCAGCGCCGTTGTCATGAATAAGACCGTCTGGAGCAGAAATACCTGCGAATAGCCCGCCGCACTCTCGCCCATAGCCAGATATACCATGAACGGAACACTAAACCAACAGATGACCTGACAGATACTGACTGCGACCACTTTTCCCATTACTTTCGGATTCCTGCGAATCAGATCCGCACAGGTCTGGAAGTCATGGAACGCACCGTCAAGTTTCTTCTGCCATCCCCTCTTATTTCTGACTGGCAGCCAGTTGATTACCTTATTCAGGAACCGTAGTATTCTATCTTTCAATCTATGCGAGAACAGTACTGATAAAAGACCCGTAATAAACAGTATATTCATCAGAAAACCAAGTACTGCCAGTATCAAAAGAATCCTGGGCGGCTTCACCTCTCTTAGCAGGACTGCCTTGAGAGCCATAATTTCCATAAAGAACACTGCAATCTGAAAACTGGTCAGTTCAGCAATGAGCGCTAATGTTCCATGAGCAATCTCTATTCCGTCCTTCTTCATCGCATAGAGCTGTGCCGGCTGTCCTCCCGTAGAAGAAGGCGTGATAGAACTGAAGAAGAAGCCTATATAGGCATACTTCATGCCCTGCCAGAAGGTAACCGGATATCCGAAGGAATTAAGCAGGATACGAAGATTAATTCCTTCTGCAAGATGAAATACTTCCGCCATCAGGACCCCGGCTATAAGAAATGGCAGAGAAGTCTCAGCCAGGGCGTCGCTCACTGTTCTGATATCTGTTCCCCGCATCAGAAGAAAAATAACTGCTGCCGCAAACAGAAAGAAGAGCATTCCATATCTGATCATCTTATGCATGGATAAATTAGTATTCATATGCATCCATCCTTTCAAATGAATATCCCTGTTCAAGCAGGATCGGAATGGATTCCCTCAGCGCTTCGATTGTTCTTTCCGGCGCTCCGGCTTTTCCCCTTCCGTCATGAAGACATAACACTGCTCCCGGAAATACACGATTTAGAATCTTCTCTTTGATGGATTCCGCCGTCTCTAACGCCGACCAGTCATTTGCCATCACATCCCATAGGATTAATCGCAGATTCCAGTATCTAATAAATAATAAAGTCCACAGATTCAAATGTCCCCATGGCGGACGGTAATAATCCACCTTACATCCCATATCTTCCAATGTCTCTACAGATTCTTTTAAATCTGTACGGATGAACTCTCTGCCACGGAAAAGTGCATTCTTATGCTGTACGGAATGAATTCCCACAAGATGTCCCTCTTCCGCCATCCATTCAACCAGATCCGGATTCTCCCTGGCAAATTCTGCAACTACAAAAAAAGTCGCCTTAATCTGATACTGTTTTAACAGACATAACAACTGACCAGTATACGCTTTGCTCGGCCCATCGTCAAAAGTAAGATATAACCGCCGTCCTGCCTGTCCTTCTCTTGCTCTTTTCCTGCTTTTTCTTTTCCAGAGATATTTTAAACCGGCTGAGGGTATCAGACTGTAGCAGAGAGCGGTACTTATTAATATCAATCCAATTATCAGAATTGCTATATGTTTTTCACTCATTTGTTGTCTCTCCTTAATGCTCTATCATATTGAATAAACGCTGATTTTTCAGACACAGTATGCTTGGTCCAACCACTGACATGGACATAGAATGCACGGCTGGCATTTCCATGGATTTTCTGTTGAAGCCTGCAAAGCTGAATGCAGACATGTAGTGAAGTCCCTGCCTTCTCATTTCCCAAACTGCCTCTTCAAGGCTTGTATCCATCATCTCCCGGTGTGCCTTAACCATACACCGCCTCATCTCTTCTAATCCATCTGTTTCCTCTAATATTTTTTTTAGTTCGGCTGTAAAATCATCTTGTTTATCCCAGATTACTTTGGCAAAGCCTTTTCCCTGTGCATATCTGGCATTCGCAATCTCCTGCTCCAGAAATGGATGGATGATGAACATCGGAACCTGGCTGTGAATAAGTTCGAACAGGGTGATTCCGCCCGCCTTCGTGATTACCAGATCTGCCTGCCTCATATAAGTTCCGATATTCTCGACATATCCCAATACCTCAACATCTTTAAAACGGCCTGTCCATGTCTCATAAAGCTTCTGATTATTTCCTGTAATCACCGTCGTCCTGACGTTCGGTATTTCATGTAAAGTGTATATCAAATCTTCCAATTCCGGCATAATACCCAAACCGCCGCCCATGATCAGAATCTGCCTCTTAGAATTGTTATCCACTATCTCGCCCGATGACTCCTTTCCTGCATCATTACATACATCACTTCTGCATTTAATAGTCTCATGTATATATCTCCTGCATGCACGGATTTCAGGCTCCTGCTTTTTCAAGAACTGCTGACGTACTGGTATTCCTGTTACCAACACATTTTCCGGCATAATTCCAAGGCTGAGCAGGTGATCCTTAATCTCTACAGTCGGAACCAGGTAGATGTCCGTCTGCCAGGAAAACCATTCCATGCTCACACTTATATCCGTAATACAGGTAACCAGTGGAATCTGACTGCCTGTCTTTGCCTTATAGGTTGCCGCTGCCTTCTCGCAGAAAGGGTGGGTACATACAATCACGTCCGGCGTATATTCTTCCATCATCTTCTGAAACATCCTGAAGATTAGCGGGCCACCCGGCTTCTCTCCTGAATTCATTCTCTCTGACATCTTATATACCAGATTATAGATTCTGTGATAACGTTCTGCCACCATACCAAAAACTTTATATACAATCTTGCTGAGGTGTGGAAAAAAATAGCTGGGAAGATCCTTCTGTATAATTTCAACACTGTCATCCTGTCGTTTAAATTCCTCCCTGACTGCATTCGCTGCCATCTCGTGTCCAAATCCAAATCTTCCGCTTAATATCAATACCTTCATACGGATCCCCCTTCATTTCAGTAAATATAAACTCTGTGTAGTCATCCTTATGAATATAATCTTATTCTAAAATTCTAAAGAACCCTGCCATGTATTTCTAAACTTATTCTGAAGATAATCTTGACCTGTTCTTCTGTTTCTAAAGATTCTCTTAAGAAGATAAAGATTCCTTTAGGACATACCCGTCCTGGTATTCCGTAATGCATGTCCTGCAGACAGGCAGACCGCATTCAACAAAACATAAAAACAGGAATCAGACAGACGAATCCATCCAATTCCTGTTATCTACAACTTAAAAATACCCCCGCAATTTTTCAATTGCACTCTTC
>CANSLW010000187.1 GCA_947647815.1 uncultured Dorea sp.
CTGTCTGAGCAAAACAAGCAATTAATGCAACAAAATAAAGAACTACAAAGTGCCCTTCCCCTGCAGAATCCTCAGATCCACAGGCTATATCAACAATGTCTGGATGAATTGAAGATAACAAGAACAATTCCTATATACAGTGCTGCATTTTTGAAATCCCCTGCTATTGCAGGGATTCTAAACCCCTGTATCTATTTCCCGATTCATCTGATTTCCGATTATAGCATTTCTGATTATAATAAATCCGAATTTCAGACTTCCCAGAAGGAATCTGATGATTCCAGGCTCTTTGCTGCAGACAGGCTTCGGCCAATCAGATACATGCTGCTGCATGAACTTAAACATTACCAACACAGAGATGCTTTGGCCAACGGCATGATTGACCTTGCCCGAATCATTTACTGGTTCAATCCCATGGTGTGGCTCGCTTTGAAGGAAATGCAGATTGACAGAGAGACGGCCTGCGACACGTCCGTATTGAAGATGTTGGATGAAGAATCTTATGAAGAGTATGGAACGGCACTGATAGACTTCGCCAAACAAATCTCCCATACTTCCATCCCCTTTGCCGTCAGCCTTGGCGGCAGCATGGAACAGCTGAAGCGGCGCATCATCAATATCGCCTCGTATGAAAAACCAACTCGTATGAAGACATTTACAGGTATCATTGCTTTTCTCCTGATTATCGTTCTCCTTCTTACTCTCGCTCCAATTTTATCGACAGATGCGGCAGGTGACAGCCGGTATCAGTGGGAAATCGCTTCTAAGAATATTTCTCACATAGATCTTTCATCCTATTTCGGAGACTATGAAGGCAGCTTTGTGTTATATAATCTGGAGCAGGATGCCTATAGTATCTATGATATGGACCGTGCTCTCCTGCGACGATCCCCGGATTCTACCTATAAAATCTACGATGCATTGTTCGGGTTGGAAGAAGGCATCATTACGCCGGACGATTCCCAGATGGCATGGAACGGGACGCAATACCCGTTTCAGGAATGGAACGCTGACCAGACTTTGTCCTCTGCCATGCGTTCTTCAGTCAACTGGTATTTTCAGGAAATAGACAGACAGCTTGGAGCTGCTTCCGTGAAAAAATATATTCAGAAAATAGAATATGGCAATGAAAACTCTGACGGCAGCTTTCCTTCTTATTGGTTGGAATCTTCCTTACAGATATCACCTATAGAGCAGATGGAGCTTCTGGTGAAGTTCTATCACAATACCTTCGGTTTCCAACCGGAAAATATCGCAGCAGTAAAAGACGCCATCCTCCTGTCCGCTTCTGAGACAGGATACTTCTATGGAAAGACTGGAACAGGACGTATCGACGGCTCAGATGAAAACGGATGGTTCGTAGGGTATGTGGAAAATACAGACAATACCTATTTTTTCGCTGTGAATATCGAAGCTGACGCTCATGCTTCCGGCACTCATGCGGCTGAGATTACCATGTCCATTCTGTCTGATATGGAGATATGGAGATAAGAACATTTATTCCATCCATAACCGATAGGGTGATTACAAAAAGAATGCCTGTTAAATGCAATGGAACGCTATACCCTCCAGACTAACAGAACGCATAAGGTCTATACTATTGAAGCCGGCGGACGAAAAATCAGCGTAGATTACGATGATATTTTCTTTTTTGAAACTTCCCGTAATATCCATAAAGTCATTCTCCATGCGAAAGACCGCCAAATTGAATTTTCCAGCACCATGAAAGAACTAACAAAAACATTAGGCGGCAGCTTTGTGCGCTGCCACCGGTCTTTTCTGGTAAACAAAAATAACATAAAAGAAGTGGACGTTAAAAACCGAACCATCCATTTTACCAATGGAGAAATCTGCCTGATGTCCACACGCATGATGAAAGAGCTCTAAAAGCGGAGCTATGCTGTCTGCCAACGCTTAAGTGTCGGGAAAAACTCTTTCATCATGTTACGTGCCTTCTCCTCTGTCATATCCCCATGAGCCGCAACCATGTGAGGAATGCAAAACTCAATCATTTCCTCCATCGTGCAATCGCTTGTAAATGCACCGTTTTCAAAACAATATCTGCAGTAGTCCACACTCTTGCTGCCATCGGCATTGCTCCCGTACAGTTCATCTGTATCACCCATCGGCATACCACAACACTGACAATATTTTTCATTCTTTCTTTCACTCATTTTTTATCCTCCTGTTGAAATCATATTTACAGGTAAAGCATATCATACAAAGCCTGACATCCTGTGTCATGTTTTATTTTTTTCAAAAACATACGAAGGAAGCTGTCGGCGGCAGGTTCAGTCGTTCCTGTTATCGTATGCAGCTCAACGGCCGGCAGTGTTATTCATGTATATTGCTTTTGCCTGCTCTGCAATGATTTCTTTGAGATAAGCAGGAGAAAGTATCTCGACCTGTGTTCCAAAAGATAGTAAAAATCCTGTCAGCCACGCGTCTTCCGGCATCTTTGCCGAGACAATCAGATCCCCGTTCTCCTGCCGCTGTATTTGCGTTCTGTCGAACTCATCATATATGCGGTAGGACACTTCTTTCGGAAACCGAAGTGTAATCGGATTATATTCTCTCTCAGAATAATCGGTCGTTTCGGGATACTCACGGGACGGAAAGCTCTCATCCAAAATAGCCAAATCCAAGATACGATTTAGTTTGAATATCCGCCAATCCTGCTTATCTGTACAAAACGCCTTCAAGTACCATGCCATCGATTTATAGACAAGCTTACATGGCTGCACGGTTCTTTCGCTTATCACCTCATAGGAACTGGCATAACAGATTCTGACACTTTTGCGGTGGACGACTGCTGTTTTCAGCAATTCGAATTTCTCATTATCCGTTCCTTTATTCCCCCATCTGGAAAAATCCACTTCGAACCAGTTCTCTGAACTGAGATGAAATATCGCGGATAGTTTCTGCAGCGTCTGGCTGCCCTCAATATTCTGCGCTGTATTTATGCTCTGTAATGCAGTAAGAATTTCCTGCTTTTCTTCTTCAGACAATACCGCCTTATCTAAAACAAAGTTATTCATCAGGCGAATACCGCCATTCCTGCCTGTTTCTGCATAAATGGGAATACCTGCTTCGCTTAAGGCATCCAGATCTCTATAAATTGTTCTGACCGATACTTCAAATTTTTCAGCTAATTCCGGAGCTGTAGCCTGTCCTTTATCAAGCAAATGATACACAATCTTAAATAATCTGCTTTCCTTCATCGGTATCTCCCCCTCTGGCGTTAAAATTCCCACTCTCGTTGTCTGCGTCATCGCATATATCTAGTGTACTGGCACATCCATTTTTGAACTAACTGGACAGAATATATTGTCACTCTGCAAGGCGGCTGAATGAGGCGTAGCGGTGGCTACGTCGATTGAAGCCAACGCGGCAGATGGCAATATAGGCTGTTCAGTTAGTCAAATTATGGACGTGTCAGTACACTAGTGTACTGACCAGATTATATTTATCCAAACCACACTATCTATATCGCCATCTGCCGCGTTGTCGTCAGTCAACAATGCCACCGCATTGCCTCCTTCCTCCGCCTTGCAGAATGACAATATATCTAGCATGGTTTAGCTAAATATAATGCGGTCAATACACTAGACTCATTCCTCTTATCCTCTTCATCTTTATCCATCGATTTCCATAATCTCCTCAATTTGAATCCGTACGCCATCATCCAGAATCAAATACCCTTCATACTCATCTATCTTCTTCACACATCCTCTCACAGTCTCATAAGAGCCGCCCGCTTTCTTTTCATCCGGCACAAAATATGTGACTGAAACAACCGGTTCCATCCCCAGTTGTTCCTGTATCTCTCTAAGCTTTCTGTCTATCTCAACCTTACAAGAATCATCCAGTTCGATCCGCTCATCTGTCACTCTTGCCGTCTCTTTCACCGCCTCATAATGCCCTGTCAGAGCCGCAAAAGGGGCAAACTGTGCCGCTCTGTCCTGAACCGGCATACGGGGATGTGTAACTGAAACATGATGTGGCAGGTCAATCATATCGCTGTATCTGGATATATTCTTATTATTCATGAATCTACGCGTTTCTTTTCCCAAATTCTACACCACCAGTCTATTTTCTATCCACCATCTAATCTGCTTATACTTTCTGCCTATGCTTTATGCCCGCCAATCTGCCTGTTCCTGTCCATAGCCGTTGCTCCCTCTACCAGGTTCGTTCCCTTCAGGATTGCATTCTTTCCATACTTCTTCTTAATATCCAGCATCGCCTGCTGTAATCTTCTCTCTTTCTCTAATTCTTCTTCTTTTTCTCTCTGTTCCTTCTGTAAAGCTGCATAATCTGTAAAAAGGTCAAGCTGCTCGAAAACAGGCTTTTGTTTAACCATAGTCTCATCCATCACATGATTAGCTCCAATTGTAATCCGCCTGACAAGAAAATTCTTATGTATAATCTCATCATACAATCTTAGAACTGCATTCACAATCATCTTCGTGGATGACGTCTGCTTTTCTAGATTCACCGTTCCGTGGGTATGTTTGGGAACACTGCGTCCGTAACGGTCTGTTGTAACCCCTCCTCGATATGATTGCTTTAAGTCAGGATTCAACAGGTTCTCTCTGTCATAGCCTATTGTTAGAACAATCTGGTCTGTAACCAAACGTTTATCTACCAAATCAAGGGTAAGCTGTTCTGTCATCTCCCGAACAACCATCCTTGCCTTCTCTGCTGTATAAGGGCAATGCAGCACCTGACCAGAACCAATACTGTTCGCACTGGGCTTATACGCCTTAATATCTGCCATAGTACAAGGCTCCCACCCCCATGCATGGTCAATCAGAAGTTCCGCATTCACCCCGAACAATTGATATAACAGGTCTTCATTATAATACTCGCCTGGTTTCCCTATGGAGCATCTCGCAATATCTCCCATGGTATACATGCCGTGCTCCGCTAATTTCTTCGCATATCCTCTCCCTACGCGCCAGAAATCCGTAATCGGCTGGTGCGCCCACAGAATCCTCCGATAGCTTTTCTCCGTCAGGTTCGCAATACGCACGCCATTCTTATCCGGCGGAATATGCTTTGCCACAATATCCATCGCCACCTTGCAAAGATACAGGTTGGTTCCAATCCCCGCTGTTGCGGTAATCCCTGTCGTATCATGGATATCCTGTATAATCCTGCCTGCCAGTTCACGCGCCGTCAACTGGTAAGTATCCAGATAATGGGTAACATCCATCATAATCTCATCGATAGAGTATACATGGCAGTCCTCTGGCGCTACATATTTCAAATAGATCTCATAGATTCTTGTACTGTAATCTATATAGTGCGCCATCCTTGGCGGAGCAACAATATAATCCAGGGCTTTCTCCGGAGATTCCTTCAACTCAGTGTCATCACAGGAAGAACCATTAAACTGTCTGTTCGGAGCCAGACTCTGCCTTTTTGCATTCACTTCTTTCACCCGCTGGATTACCTCAAAAAGCCTTGCCCTTCCGGAGATTCCATATGCCTTCAGAGAAGGAGAGACTGCCAGACAGATAGTCTTCTCCGTGCGGCTTAAGTCCGCAACTACCAGATTCGTAGTCATGGAATCCAAACCTCTCTCCACACATTCCACAGAAGCGTAGAATGACTTCAAGTCAATTGCGATATAAGTATGATTATCTTCCGCCATAGCTGTTACCTCTTCATTCTATACATAGAAAAAACAAACATTCGTTCCTGTTAATTATATCAGAACTTATGTTTGTTTTCAACTGTAAAAAATTACATTCTTTGAGTATCCATCCAGCTTTGTGAGAACAGC
>CANSLW010000188.1 GCA_947647815.1 uncultured Dorea sp.
GGTATCTTAAGATACCGATGCGCATGTTCATCAGTGATTATCCCATTAAGGTAGGCCAGGAGGTTGCATGGAATATGAGTTTCGTGGAGCAGCTTGGGCCGGAAGTCAATGAGAAGTATGTAAGTAACCTGGACACTTATACGCGGCGTCAGAAAGAGATGCGCGAAAAGAACCAGAACAATAAGGAGGTATAACAATGAGTTTAACATTAGTTAAAGGAATGCAATCAGAGATATTTGTTCCTATTACTCCACCGTCTGTATGGGCTCCTGTTACAAAAGAGTTGAAAGATATGACCATTGCTCTTGCTACGGCAGCAGGTGTTCATCACAAGGATCAGGAGAGATTCAACCTGGCGGGCGATTTCACATGGAGAAAAGTTACAGATGATATGCCGTCTGATGAATTAATGGTATCACACGGCGGATATGATAACAGTGATGTTAATAAGGATATTAACTGTATGTTCCCTATTGACAGAATCCACGAACTTGCAAAAGAAGGATTTATTAAGGCTTGTGCTCCTGTACATGCAGGATTCATGGGCGGTGGTGGAAACCAGGAGAAGTTTAAAGGTGAGACCGGACCGGCCATTGCACAGATGTTCAAAGAAGAGGAAGTTGATGCAGTAATCCTCACCGCTGGCTGAGGAACCTGCCACCGCTCTGCAGTATTGGTGCAGAGAGCGATTGAAGAAGCTGGAATTCCTACTATTATTATTGCAGCTCTTCCGCCGGTTGTTCGTCAGACCGGTACTCCTCGTGCGGTAGCTCCGTTGGTACCTATGGGTGCGAATGCGGGCGCTCCGAATAATCCGGAACAACAGACTCAGATTGTAAAGGCAACTCTGGAACAGTTAGTAGAGATCCAGACACCTGGAAAGATTGTTCCGTTGCCATTTGAGTATATTGCGAAGGTATAAAAAGTACAAAATAATAAGAAGTAATTAAGAAGTAATAAGAAGGCCTATAGAATGCGGGCATCTAGAAAGGGCGGATGTTTGGACATCCGCCCTTTTTGGATACCGTCGTATGCAGAATGGCTGCCAGTGGCAAGTATTTTGTATATGGAAGAAATATTGGGGGTGACGTAATTGGCTGATGAAGTGAAGGATCTGAGAAAGCTTGTAATTAAAGCGTTCCATATGAAAGAGGTTGAGTGGGGCGAGCACAATGATATTACGGTAGATGGTAAGATGACAGTTAGTAAAGAAATACTTGATGAATTGGTGGCGGAAGAAGAATATATTGAAAAAATTGATCTTCAGATAATAAAGCCGGGGGACCATGACAGATGGACGAATACGATTATGGATATCATACCGATTTCTACGAAAGTGCTCGGCAAGATCGGAGATGGGATTACACACACGATTACCGGCGTATATGTAATGCTTACCGGTGTAGATGTGAATGGAAAGCAATGCCATGAATTCGGTTCTTCAGAAGGGAATCTGAAGGAACAGCTGTATCTGAATCGTGCAGGCACTCCTTCGGATGATGACTATATTATTTCATTTGACGTGACCCTTACTGCTGGTATGGGGCAGGAACGTCCGGGGCCAACAGCAGCGCACCGGGTCTGTGACAGGTTTATTCAGAGTTACAGGGAGAAGCTTAAGAAGTTCCGTGGAGAGAAGTGTACAGAGAGGCATGAGTATCATGATATTGTGAGACCTGGAAAGAAGAGAGTTCTTATTATCAAACAAGTAGCGGGACAGGGGGCAATGTATGATACACATTTCTTTGCAGATGAGCCATCAGGTGTTGAAGGCGGCCGTTCAATTATAGATATGGGCAATATGCCGATATTAGTGACGCCGAATGAATACCGAGATGGTATTATACGTTCTATGCAGTAAGGAGGTAGAGGAATATGGGAATAGGACCATCAACCAAAGAGACTTCATTACATCACTTTAGAGATCCTCTTCTTGATGTGGTATCGAATGATACGGATCTGGATCTGATGGGAATTCTTCTGGTGGGGACACCGGACGACAATAAGGACAAGATGCTGGTGGGAACCCGTTCGGCGGTTTGGGCAGAGGCGATGCGCGCAGATGGCGTGATCATCTCGTCGGATGGCTGGGGGAACAGCGATGTGGACTTCACGAATACATGTGAGCAGCTCGGAATTAGGGGGATTCCGGTGACTGGACTTAATTTTAGCGGCACGGTAGCGCAGTTCGTGGTTGTGAACGAATACCTGGATGGTATTATAGATATCAACAAGAGCGCAGATGGGACGGAGACCAATGTAGTTGGGGAAAATAACATGGTCGCGCTCGATTGTAGAAAAGCAATGGCACTCTTGAAGTTGAAGATGCGTCAGAAAGATCAGCAGAAGTAGCGCAGATCTAAAAAAAGAAGCAGGTTGAAGAATAATCAAAGGTATGAATATTAAGAGGGTTTTAACAAAAGAAAAGGCACGACCTGTATGTCGTGCCCTTTCTTTTTGGTATGTCATTGAGAGGTTTTCCTCGTTGCATTGCAGTTTTGTCGTTATATACAAAGCTGGGGAATGCTTCTCATAAAGAGAATGTATATATTAATTGGAGTTCACTGTTGCAAGAACGCTCTTGGGGGAAACGATCGGCAACTGTGTAACTGCAAATACAACCATAATGGTTAATACATCATATATAACTATCTCTTTGTGAAATCTATTGTTAAGACATCACGTAATTGAGTTAACTTTAATATAGCACCTTTGTTTTAGAGTGTCAATACTATAACAAAGTAAAATGAATTTTCATGCAAAATAACAATTATTTATCATGAGAAGATGAGATTTTTTATGCAATTTGAGTAAAAGTATTCGTTTGGTTGTTACTTGTCGAACATTGGCGCTATAGGTCCATAGTCAATCTCTGAGTGATGGTCTAGCATCCATTGTCTGAAACTGTCAGCATCACCTTCGGTGAAAGATGCCTTATCAAGCATAACGCCTTCGTTATATCCATCCGTTGTAAGCCTGAAAAAAGATTTTGCTTCTTCGAACTTAAGAATCTCTTTCCATTCGACTTTATTATTGACTTTCCCGTTGATATACAGGGTAATGTTCTTATCGCCGACGATTACCTTGCATGTCCAGTTCTGATCGTTGAAGTATTTCTGACGTGTGAGGCGGAATGTCTTGTCGGCATGCATCCATCTGAAGAATACTCCTCTATATACAGCAACGAAGGTCAGAAAAGCGCCTATTGTCTGCCATCTGGCAGGGGCGTCTACTTTATCAAAGTATATCCAGCCGAATACTCCGGCGGCAAAGATAAAGCAGTATACATAAAAAATGGGTAACTTCCAGAACTTAGGAGTTGCCCACTTGTCAAAACGTCTTCGATCCATTACATATTCGTTTATGAACATATTATTTCTCCGATTTCTTTTATAACAATTTAGTGTGAAAACAACATAAATTATAATCTGGGTAATTGCACAAATGGCGGTCCTTTCGGACTGCCATTTGTGTAATTTGTATTATTACTATATGAACTTTCTTGTAAGTATAATTATTTGATTTAAGCTATTCCAGCTTTCTTATCTTTGTTAGCAGCGCTGATCAATGTGTATGATGTCCACAGAAGAACTACACAAATAAGGTTAATCAACCAGAACATTGGCAGATTTGTGATGAGCTTCCAAGCGATAAATACACCGATACATCCGCCGAGCGCATTACCGATAGTGTGTGGTACGTCATATCTGTGAGTCTTGATAAATTCGATAGAACAAGCCGGCATCAGGCAAGCGCAAGATCCCATGAATACTGGGAAGCAAGCCTGAGCATCAACACCAAGCAGAAGACATGTAGCCATACACGGTGCATACAGACCGAAACCGATATCCATCAGAGCACCCCATAAAATATTAAGAGCAGCTGCAACAATCAGCTTCCAGCCGGATAATCCGGTTGCAGTACCAATGATTCCGAAAGGACCAACGCCGGTATTCTTACAAGCCATAATAATTGCAAGCGGTATCATAATGAAACCAAGAGCGTATCTAATCTTGTTACGAGGCCATTTCGTTACGATAGTTGCAAATCCGAAGGAACCTACGGCAGCACAGATATACATAATCCACAGGAACATAGGATCACACTCTACAGAAGCTGTAAAGATGAATGCCTCAAAAATAACTGGGAAGGTATCTCCAACATTCAAAGTACCTGGAATATCGATATCATCAATCTGGTTGAAAAGTTTGTACATAAATGTGGATGGTGCAAAAGAACCACAGCCAAGTGTGTCAAGGAAATTGGCAACAATACCTACTGCAAAACCAGATGCCCACTGCTTTCCAGTTGCGTTCTTAAGAGCATCCATACGGTTTTTGACAACGTCAAAAATAAGTCCGATACCAGTTCCGGCAAATAAAGCGCCGAATAAAATTTGTAGTGCTAGTAACATTTTTTCTTCCTCCTCTAACCTTTAGAAATAATATTATAATAGGTTCTAAAATAAAAACAGCACCCCGATTTGCTGTTTTTATTTATGAAATAATCATATCATTTAACTGAAGAAAGGTCAATCAAAATATGGGAAAATAAATCAAAAATAATATGGAATATAAGTCCAAATTTATATAATATGAACAAAGGGAATGAATAATATATTCTGTGATACTTGACATTTGTAGAAAAATCTATCACTATAGAGAAAGGCAATAAGCCGAAAGGGCTGATTGATATTAGGATAGAGAATGACGAATGAGAAGCAGGAGGCAGAGATATGGCAAGATTTTGTTCAAGATGTGGTAAGGAAATACAAGAGGGTACGAAGTTCTGTCCCGGATGTGGCGCACCTGTGCAGAATGCGCCTGTGCAAAATGGATCGGTACAGGGTACGGCGTCAGGTGGATACGTCGGTTCGCAAGGTATGGCAGGCGGTCCGACAGGGACGATGGGAACGCCGGGAGGAATGGGAACGCCGGGAGGAATGGGAGCACCGGGAGGAATGGGAGCGCCAGGTGGAATGATGCCGGCACCTGGGAAGCAATCCAATAACCTGTTGTTAATCATAGGCGCAGGTGCAGCAGCTGTTGTTATTGTAATCTTTCTTGCGGTGAAGTTAATTGGCGGCGGTGGATATATGAAGCCGATTAAGTATCTGGAGAAGGGGTTTAACAAGCAGGATGTGAAGCTGATTAGTAAAGCCTTTATAGGCGGCGATGATATACCGGTGGAGATCTTTGATTCTTTTGAGCAGATGGCAGGTATACTTAATTATGAGATTAAGCTGGATGTAGTTGATAAGGAGAAGATTGACAAGGATGAGATAGAAGATGTCTTAATTGAGGATTATTATGTAAATGAGGTCTATGCGAAGAATGCATCGGCAGCGTATATTCTCGAAGTTGATATGTCCATTACTATGGGAGAGTACAGCGAAGAAGAGACGGAAGAGATTCCGGTTGCAAAGATAGATGGGAAATGGGTGATCCCAGAGAGTTTTTCAGGGCTCTTTTAATTCCTGCGAGCAACGAGCCAAGTGACTGTCAGCAGGCATTTGGCGGTTGCTGCGAGGGTCAACGACATTGTTGCATGCTTCTATAATAAATGGGGTAATAAATAGAAGGTGAGATATTGTATTGAAAAAAATACAATATTTCACAGAAAAGACTTGAAAAATATGAAATGGTCAGATATACTAAAAAAGCTGTGGCATGATAGCGACGAAGCGTGAGGTTGCTGTCCGTAAGTGGCAGGTTTTCCGTGGAGCGAATGTCAAGTTAAGAAACTGGCGACAAGTCACTGTATCACA
>CANSLW010000189.1 GCA_947647815.1 uncultured Dorea sp.
TCCAAGCAGCGCCCCGCAGGTATTCGCCGTCAAATCATCGATATCAGACGCCCTGAAGTTGAATAACTGTGTAATCTCTATTAAGATTGAAAATATTGCGCCGATGATCACTGTTTTTCCGATCCGCCTGTACTCTTTCCAGATCAACGGCAACAGAAAACCTAGCGGCATGCACATGATAATATTCAAAATATATCCCATTCCGAAAGAATCAAATGGCACATAATTGATCTCTCCCATGAATAAATCCGTTTCTTTCCTTCGTATATCTGCCAGTAATCCAATCCCCGTCACCTGAAATACCATCCACAGGTACACCAGAAAGATATATACCCATACAAAATGAGCGATCCTTCCTTTCTTCCTGTTTCCATAATTCCGGATTTCCGAAATCCACTGATAGACCATGCATGGAAAACAGACACACGCCAATGAATACAAGACAGATAAACATATATTTCCCATCATAATTCCTCCATTTCATTCCAACTATACCTTGAACCTCTCTGTACGACCGCTTTTACACGCTTAGAAAAAGAACGTTCATTACAGCTTTACAAGAAAGTATAAAACATCTTTCTTAACACGATACGGAGAAAAAAATTAAGAATTTATGATTTTTAGTTCTCTCTTTACTTCCTTCTTCATTTGTGCTTATAATGTCAATAGAAATTCTATTTTCAAAGGGGAACTGATTATCATGTATACATGGAATGACATCGAACAGCATATCGCCGCCTGTACCCATTGCCCTTTAAGCCAGACCCGGCATCTGCCGGTTATGGGACGAGGAAGCCATAATGCTGATATCATGCTGATCGCAGAGGCGCCTGGCAGCCTGGAAGATCAAGAAGGGCTGCCTTTTGTCGGACGCTCTGGCAAAATATTAGATGAACTTCTGAAAGATTGCTCACTTAAGAGAAAAGATATCTATATCACTAACATCTTGAAATGCCACCCTCCCGGAAACCGCGACCCCAAAGATACAGAAAAAGAGGCCTGTTTTCCTTACCTGAAATACGAGACATTTCTCCTAAAACCCAGGATCATCGTCTGTCTTGGCCGCGTTGCCGCACAACGGATCATTTCACCCAATTATAAAATCACCAGACAGCACGGCACCTGGACTTACCGAAAAGATTGTGCACTGACTGCCGTATATCATCCTTCGGCAATCTTGCGCGATATGTCTAAGATGGAAGAAACAAAGGCAGATTTTCATGAAATCGTAAGAAAACGAAACGAATTGCTTTCTCTGGAACTATAATAGGCATCGCTTTTATCATTCGTCACATTTCCATCGCCGCTTATGGGAATCGTATCTCCCAGGCAGACCGGTTCGGGTTTCACCAGTGTATAGCCTATGTCCTTTACTCTTGCCAGCACTTCTCTGCATTTCCTATAAGCATCGCCCTTATAGACTGCAGTATCACATGCAACGCCTTGCGCTTCCATCCCGAGAGCATTCGCATCATAAACCGCACGATACAGATGATATTCCTGCGTCACCACCAACAGGCTCTCTGCCTGGAAGATCTCTTTCGCACGGTACATACTGTCATAAGTGGAGAACCCGGCATGATCCATGAAAATGCATTCTGAGGGCACGCCTTGATCAATGGCGTAAGATTTCATCGCATTTACCTCATCATAATCCTCACGCCCATGATCTCCGCTCATGATAATCCGGTCTGATACTCCGTCTTTATATAACTGAATCCCTGTTTCCAACCGCTCTTTCAACATCAGGCTTGGCTGTCCGTCTGCTTTCACCTGTGCTCCTAATACAAGAATTGCATCCACTTTCTCATCAGCGCGTACCGCCTCTTTCTCTGATAAGATCATATCTCCGGATTTTATTTTCACATAACTGTCCATTCCGAACAAAATAACGGCGCCTGCAATTGCAAGCATAACGCCGTACCTGATCACTCTTTTCACATCCTGCATTTTTACAAATCCTGTTTTTAAACTCTTCATATGTCACCCTGCCTCTCCTACATAGAAAACGAACCCATCTTTACTTCTTGGTACAGCAAATACTTAAGAACCGCCATATTCGCTGTGTCAGTGACAAGTATAAGGGATTTGCCTGCAATATACAACCTGGTTAAAGAAATCTTAAGTCATCTTAAGCAGTTCTTTCATTTTCATAATGATATCACAATACTGCCTGATATCCCAGTCTGCGCAGCATCTCCATGTCTGTTTCTATGGTATATCCTGCCGTTGTCAGCATGTCTCCGGATATGGCGGCATTCGCTCCGGCACAAAAGCACCCTTCTCCTTTATCTTCCATCAGTCCTCGTCCCCCTGCGAGCCGTATCGCCGCATCCGGAAGAATAAAACGATACACCGCCACGATCCTTTTCATATCATCTACGGTCAGCCTTTCATTCTGTTCATAAGGGGTTCCAGGAATAGGATTCAGCATATTTACCGGAATACTCTTAATGCCTATTTCACGCAAGGTAAACGCCATGTCAATTCTGTCCTCCACCGTCTCGCCAAGTCCCATGATCCCTCCGCTGCATACCTCTAACCCTGCCGCCTTTGCCGCCTGTATCGCCCAAACTTTATCTTCGAATGTATGGGTGGTACAGACATTTGGGAAATTACGCCGGGATGTCTCCAGATTATTATGTACCCGAGTCGCCCCCGCCTCCTTAACCTTGCGAAACTGTTCCTCCGTTAACAGACCGAAAGAAACACACACTTCGATTCCTACATTTGCCCTAATTGCCCGGATTGCTTCACACATCTGATTGATCTCTGTATCATTCAGGCATTTTCCGGAAGTTACAATTGAATACCTTAACACTCCCCGCTCCGCGTTATATCTCGCCTGGCGCACAATCTCTTCCGTGTCAAGCAATGGATATTCCTCCGCCGTAGTATGATAATACGCTGACTGCGCACAGTATTTACAATTCTCAGAACACCTTCCGCTTTTACCATTGATAATCGTGCAGATATCAAATTTATTCTTACAGAAAAACCGCCGTATTTCATCCGCCGCCTGACAAACATCCTCAAGCGGTTCATCATATAACAGCAAGGCTTCTTCTCTCGTAATCAGATTCCCTTTTAAAATCTTCCCTTTCAACTGTTCCGTCAATCCCATACCCTATCTTCTCCTTCCATATATACAGACTAACTATATATTATTCATTGTCATATTGTCAACTTGTCTTCTGATATTTGTTAACATTTTAGCAACAGTTCAGCCATCGTCATTCTGACAGGCGAATCATGCCTGCATGAATGCGCATGTCTTATTGGTGGTAAGCGAAAGTGTGAAAAATAACCACACGAAACTTGTTGACAAATCAACTTCTTGTTGATATATTCAATATGGCAAAAAGTTGATATATCATTGGATAATCAGAGAATATCTAAGAGAAAGAGAATTTTTATGATCTACAGATTTGAACAATTGACAACCGGTGTATCGCAGATTTACAAAAATATCCAGAGAATCAAAAAGCTTGAGATGCATTCCTTAGGATTAAAGGGCACCCATGTCATGTGCCTTTACTTCCTGCATTCGCATTCTGAAGGACTGACCGCCGCCGATCTTTGTACTCTTTGCAAAGAAAATAAAGCAGGCATCTCGCGAATCCTGTCAGATCTTGAAGAACGCAGATTTATTCAATATACACATCCTCAGGATAAGAAAAAGTACCGCTCAAAGGCAATTCTCACTGATACAGGAAAGAAACAGGCCAAAAAAGTCAACCATCTTATTCTTCGCGCCGTATTAAAAGGCGGACGGAATATCACAGCAGAGGAACGAGATATTTTTTACCGTGTTTTATTCCTGATCTCTGATAATCTGAGTACATTCTGTGAAGAACTGGAACAATCACAAAAGGAAAATCCAACCAGAAAGGACATTACTTGCTATGAATAGAATCAAAAAACTCTACTGCCGGACATTTCAGATGGGATTGAAAATAGCGCTTCCATTTCTTCCCTATCGCAAACCGGAGGTTGCCGGCAGTGTAAAGACAATCCCTGATATTCTTAAGAAACGCGGCTGCAATCATGTACTTATCATCACAGATGCCGGCATCCGCAGACTCGGACTGACCAGGCGCCTGGAAAATGTCCTCACTCAAAACGACATTTCTTACTGTATCTATGATAAGACAGTTGCTAATCCTACCACCGCCAATGTAGCAGACGCACTGGAATTATATCTTTCCAATCACTGTAATGCAATCATTGGATTCGGCGGCGGTTCCAGCATGGATTGTGCCAAGGCTGTCGGCGCACGTATCGCAAAACCTAGACAGTCCCTGGCTAAGATGAAGGGAATCCTGAAAGTTCATAAGAAACTTCCTCTCCTGATCGCAATTCCGACCACTGCAGGAACCGGAAGCGAGACTACTCTCGCGGCAGTGATCACTGATGCAGAGACCAGACACAAGTATGCGATCAATGATTTCCCATTGATTCCCAGATTCGCCGTATTAGATCCAAAAGTTACTTTAAGCCTTCCGCCATTTATTACAGCCACTACCGGAATGGACGCCCTGACTCATGCGGTCGAGGCATATATAGGCCGGTCTACTACCTATGGGACACGGAAAGATTCTCTTAAAGCAGTCAAACTCATTTTTGAAAACATAGATAAAGCGTACACTGACGGTAATAATATCGAAGCCCGAAGGAATATGCTTCATGCCTCTTTCTATGCCGGATGTGCATTTACAAAATCTTATGTAGGATATGTACATGCAGTTGCACACTCCTTAGGAGGAGAGTATAATGTACCTCATGGACTTGCCAATGCCGTACTGCTTCCATTCGTATTAGAAGCATACGGTCCCTGCATCCATAAAAAACTGCACCATCTATCCGTAGCCGCAGGAATTTCCGCAAAAGATACTCCTTATGATATCGCAGCAGGAGAATTCATAGATGCCATTAAGGATATGAAAAAAAGATTTGACATCGGAGATACGGTAAAAGAAATTCGGGAAGAAGACATTCCAAAACTCTCTCATTACGCGGACAAAGAGGCAAACCCTTTATACCCAGTACCTGTCCTTATGGATGCCGGGGAACTGGAGCAATTTTATATGACCTTGCTGGATAGCAATGAAGCATAAAGTTGCAAATAACGTGAGCTGAACTGTTACAGTTGCAAAAGTGATTTATATAAAATATACTGACCCTACAAGGAGAATATTGTATGAACGAGCATGAAATCAAAAATATTATCTCTAATCAACGGAAATTTTTTCTCTCTGGTTCTACTTTGAATATCGACGTCAGAATCCAGGCATTAAAAAAGTTAAAAGACAGCATCATCAAACATGAACCTGAAATCAATGAAGCACTGAGGCGAGATCTTGGCAAAAGTAATTTTGAAAGCTACATGTGCGAAACCGGACTTGTTCTTAGCGAGATCAGTTATATGTTAAAACATATCCGCTCTTTTGCCAGAGAAAAGAAAGTACTGACGCCGCTTGCCCAGTTTCATTCCCGAAGTTTCAAAAAACCATCTCCTTATGGTGTCGTGCTGATCATGAGTCCCTGGAATTATCCGTTCCTTCTGACACTTGATCCGCTTGTAGATGCCATTGCCGCAGGAAATACCGCTGTTCTTAAGCCCAGTGCATATTCTCCTTATACAAGTGAGATCGTCAGAAGAATCATAAGTGATTGCTTTGACGAACGCTATGTCACCGTTGTTACCGGCGGG
>CANSLW010000190.1 GCA_947647815.1 uncultured Dorea sp.
TATTTAAATCTAGCAAATAAGTTTGATCTAAGAAGTCCTCATCAACTAAGACAATATCAATGATATCGCCAACAGAATCCGTGCGGCTCTTGACAGAGAAGTAAAGGAGATGGGCGGAAGCTACGAGATTGATACCAAGCTGGTGATCACGCCGGTATGGTTATCAGAAGAGATGCTTAATTCTATGGAAGAGAGCTGTAAGGCAAGAGGATACAGCTATAAGAAACTTCCAAGCGGCGCAGGACATGATGCACTTGAGATTGGTCAGGTAGTTCCGACAGTGATGCTGTTTGTTCCAAGTAAAGAAGGAAGAAGCCACTGTCCGGTAGAATTTACAAAATACAGTGATTTTGCGAAAGCGTCTGTAATTATGACAGAGCTTGCAAAAGAACTTCTTGCAAAATAGGATTGTGATATAAGAATATACTGTCTTGTGGATATCCGGGCTCTTGGAATATCTGTGAGGCAGTATATTTGGAAATGGAGAACAATATGACAGGAATGAACCCGGCAAATAAAAAAGAAAATCTCCGGTTGTTAAGAAGTGCGCTCAGGCTTACGCAGAAGGAATTTATTGAACGGTTTCTGTCTGCTCCTGATGGGAAGCCGGCGATGAGTATTGCAACGCTTTCGAATCTGGAGTCAAAAGACGGGACAAGGATGAATGAGGTAATACTGGCTGTATCGGAAAGCCTTGGTATTGATTCTATGCTGTTTTCCATACCACCGGAAGAATTTGCAGAGAAAATCCATGTGCTTTTACCGGATGATACGGATGGTGATATGGCAGTTAAGGCGAGTGGAAAGAAGGGAAACATCAATCATCTGGTTAACCGTCTTACAATGTATTTTGCTGAGCAGATTTTCAGCAAACGCCTGAAAAAAGGCGATAAGATTGAGTCAGACCGGGTACTGGCTTCGAAGATGGGGGTCGGGCGTTCGGCAATCAGGGAGGCGCTGAAGGTTCTGGAAGTGTTAGGGATGATTGATATCCGTCCTGGACAGGGAACATTTATCAGTAATCACGAAGCCAGCTTTTTTATCGTTCCGTTGTCATGGTCTTTGTTTTTAAATGGAAGCCAGATTGACAGTATCGTGGAGGTGCGCAATGTTCTGGAGATAAGGGCGGCATATCTGGCGGCAGGTTGTACCAGTGAGGAGAACTTAAGCAGGCTGCATGATATCTCACACAGACTGCATAAGGCTTATATGGAGAAGGATTTCAAAGAATTCCTGAATGAAGATCTGGAATTCCACATCTGTATTGCAGAGTGTTCCGATAATCAGGTGATATACAGTATGATTCAGACAATCAGTAATCTTATGCGGCATGTCAGCGGCAGTGGAATGGTCGATGAGAAACAGCTTCAGGACATCTATGAGGAGCATCAGAAGATTTATGGACTAATCCTGGCGAAAGATGCCGAAGGCGCTTCAAATGCGATGAAAGAGCATATGGAGAAGTCACTTGGGCGCTATGATTACAGATAAGTATAATGCAGAAAGCCATAATGACTCGGGGGGACTGGCAAAAGTGAGATATTTGCTCTTTGCGGTCTCTTTTTGCATTAATATAGGTAAAATTATTGAAGTTGCCTGAATATTTCAGTATAATTAAAGATAATTAAATAACTGATACAGACAGGAGGAAATGAGATGTGGGTGATAAGTGAGTTTTTTGAAATGTTGGGTGCGTTTGTTCCGGTGGCTATCGTGATACTGTTGATTTTAGTGATACTGATAACAGGATACGTGAAGGCGTCGCCTGACACGGCATACATAATTTCCGGTTTGCGTAAGCAGCCGAAGGTTTTGATTGGTAAGGCAGGGATTAAGATTCCGTTTCTTGAGAAAAAGGATGAATTGAATCTGCAGCTCATTCCGATTGATGTAAAGACATCCAGTGCGGTGCCGACGGCAGATTATATCAATATCCGTGTAGATGCCGCAGTCAATGTTAAGATTAGTGATAATCCGGAGCGGCTTGCACTGGCGGCACAGAATTTCCTGAACCGGCAGACAGATTATATTGCCCAGGTTTCCCGTGAGGTGCTAGAAGGTAATATGCGTGAGATTGTCGGAAAGATGAATCTGGAAGAGATGGTATCTGACCGTCAGAAGTTTGCTAACCTGGTAAAGGAGAATGCAGAGCCGGATCTTGCAGCTATGGGTCTGGACATCGTAAGTTTTAATGTGCAGAATTTCGAAGATGGAAACGGCGTGATTGAGAACCTTGGTGTGGATAATATTGTAAAGATCCAGAAGAACGCGGCGATTTCCAGGGCAGAGAGTGAGAAAGAGATTGCGCGGGCACAGGCAATCGCCAAGAAGGAAGCCAATGATGCACAGGTAAGTTCAGAACTTGAGATTGCTAATGCGAAAGCACGGGCACAGAAAGAAAAGGCTGTTGTTCAGGCGGAGGCAAACAGAGAGTCAAAAGAAGCTGAGATTAATGCGGCGACACAGATAGCACAGAAGGAGAATGATCTGGAAATCCGCAAAGCAGAACTGCAAAAAGATGCAGATACTAAGAAGGCGATTGCAGATGCCGCTTACCAGATTCAGCAGGAGACGGAGAGAAAGACAGTTGAAGTCGCAACGGCTGATGCAAATCTTGCACGGCAGGAGAAGGCAATAGCATTGCAGGAGAAAGAGGTTGAACTGACAGAGCGTACGTTAGAGGCGAAGATTAAGAAACAGGCAGATGCGGATAAATACGCGAAACAACAAGCATCTGACGCTAAGTTATATGAGATGCAGAGAAATTCAGAAGCACAACTCTTCGAGCGCCAGAAGAATGCTGAAGCCGAGAAGTTTGAACGGGAGAAGGAAGCCGAGGCTATGCGTGCAACGGCAGAAGCCCAAAAATATGCGATGGAGCAGGAGGCAGAAGGTATTCGTAAAAAAGGCTTGGCAGAAGCAGATGCGATTAAGGCAAAGGCTCTGGCAGAAGCAGAAGGTATAGAGAAGAAGGCGGAGGCCATGAAGCTGATGGGTGAGGCTGCAATTCTTGAGATGTATTTTAAAGCAATGCCGGAGATTGCAAGGAATATTGCGGAGCCGCTTGCCAAGGTGGATAAGATTACAATGTATGGCGATGGCAACACATCAAAATTAGTGAAAGATATTGTAGGAACTTTTTCACAGGTATCCGATGGGCTGAAGGAATCTACCGGTGTGGATGTGCAGGCCGTGTTGTCCGGATTTTTAGGAGCAAAGCTTTCTGAAAAGGATTGAATTTGCTGTTTGAATGGGTGTATACTTAGGGAATAGAATTTATTGAAAATAAGAAGAGGTGTATAATTATGGATTTATTAGAGATTATGAGAAATCGCAGAAGCGTAAGAAGTTACACAGGGGAAGCTGTTCCAGAAGAAAAGATTGAGCAGATCTTAAAAGCAGGACTTTTGTCTGCTTCCGGAAAGAATCTGAAGCCCTGGGAATTCATCGTGGTCCGTGATAAGGAAGTTCTGGCGAAGCTGACCAAGAGCAGGGCGGCAGGAGCGGCAATGATTGAACATGCAGACTGTGCAATTGTTGTTGTAGGAGATACTGAGAAGACAGATGTATGGACAGAAGACTGTTCGGCAGCGATGACGAATATGCATCTGATGGCGGATTGCCTTGGCGTTGGAAGCTGCTGGGTACAGGGAAGACTTAGAATCGCTTCAGATGAGAGAACTACGGAAGAATTCATCAGAGAATTGCTGGACATTCCAGATAAGTACGGGGTGGAAGCAATCCTGTCCCTTGGAATGACCGAGGAGCATCCGGAGGCACATTCTCTTGAGGAACTTCCGATGGAGAAAATCCATAAAGAGAAATTTTAGTAAAAGATTCTGTACTTGTGTTTTCTTGCGGCAAACGTTATAATCGATACATAAGTACTTATATTTAGGAGGGAATATAAAATGAAAGTGTATGATTCAGTCAAGAAAGTAGAAGTAGAGGTAGACGGAACAAAAGGCTTGATCGATATTATGAGAGACGGCCGGCAGGTGGATCTCTATCTGAAAGAAAAGAAGTCGGATGCAGACGGTTATATGAGCTGGGATGTAGAACACTGGTCCAGTATTGATGTAAAAAGGTTTATCCGCTGCTATTCTCTGGAAGGAAGAGTATTAGGAGAATCAACAGGACATAATATTTATGATCTTGAGAATGAATTTAAACCGGAAGAAGCGGCAAAAATAGAACTCAGTTAGCATTTATGATTAATATCTTAAAGAGCTCTGTACTTTTTAATATGAGAAGTACGGAGCTTTTGTTTTACTTCTAAAAAAAATATAAAGAGTGTTGACAAAAGAAAACTGTAGTGTTACATTAATAAACGAAGATGTTAGCACTCAAAATTACAGAGTGCTAACAGAGCAATCCGAAAGGAGGGAGACAGATGATATCAGAACATGGACTTAGTGACCGGAAGCTAAAGATTCTGCATGCAGTCATTCAGAACTATCTTGAGACTGGTGAACCGGTTGGTTCCAGGACGATTTCTAAGTACACGGATCTTAATCTAAGTTCTGCAACTATCCGTAATGAGATGGCAGACTTAGAAGAGTTAGGATATATCATGCAGCCTCATACGTCAGCCGGACGTATTCCTTCGGATAAGGGTTACAGGCTCTATGTAGATATGCTGATGGAAGAGAAAGAACAGGAACTGGGTGAACTGCAGGAACAGATGCTGGATAAGGCAGACCGGATGGAACAGCTATTAAAGCAGGCGGCAAGGGTTCTGGCAAGCAATACGAATTATGCGACTATGGTATCAACGCCTATGAATCATTCGAATAAGATTAAATTTATCCAGTTATCTATGGTAGATGATGAGCAGGTGATCGCAGTAATTGTACTGGGCGGCAACGTGATTAAGAATAAGATTATCCGTATAGAAGAACCGCTTAGTAATGAGAATCTCTTGAAGCTGAATATGCTCCTGAATACGACTTTGAATGGCATGGCTATTGAAGAGATTAACCTTGGGCTGATTGCGAGGCTTAAGGAACAGGCAGGAGTTCACAGCGGAGTGGTCAGTGATGTTTTAGATGCTGTGGCAGATGCAATCCAGATTGATGAGGATATGCAGATCTATACAAGCGGGGCAACGAACATCTTCAAATATCCGGAACTTAGCGACAATCAGAGCGCACAGGAGATTATCAATGCATTTGAAGAGAAACAGCAGCTGACAGAACTGGTAACACAGACATTGGCGAAGGAAGAGAATACCGGAATTCAGGTATATATTGGAAATGAGACTCCCGTCCAGAATATGAAGGACTGCAGTGTTGTTACCGCAACTTATGAATTAGGTGACGGCATGAAGGGAACGATAGGTATTATAGGACCGAAGAGAATGGATTACGAGCATGTATTGAAATCTATGAAACGGCTCCAGAACGAGCTGGATCAGATGTTTCATAAAAAAGAATAAGAAAGGTGGAAGAACCCTTGGGAAATCATCAGGAGAAAAGCCAGGAAGAGATGGTAAAAGAAGCTGTTAAAGAAGCAAAAAAAGCAGCAGAAGAACAGAATGATGCCGCAGATTCCGAGGCGGTGGAAGACACAGACACCACAGCTGACAGTGATGCAGATGCCGAAGCGGGCAGCGATGTCGAAGAAGACGCATCCGATCAGGCAGACGATGGGACAGAAGAGCAGAAAAGCGGTAAAAAGTTTTTCGGTAAGAAA
>CANSLW010000191.1 GCA_947647815.1 uncultured Dorea sp.
TGGAGCGGTGTAAAATCCGTGTGAAGATGACGTGAAGCGGAAGTAAAATCGTTCCGGATGAGTTTTCAGGGAATTAGGAACTGTGCAAAAAGGCAAGTTATTTTTGCACAGTTCCTTAGAAGGATCATTTCAAAAAGGAGGGAAGGGTGAACCAGAAAAGACAGAAAGAAATCTTAAAAATATACACTTTGGACTTAAAAAGAGATGTGTTACAGAGGGAAAATAACTGATATAGTAGAGACATCAAATGAAACACACACTTTAAGGAGGAAAAGAGATGAAAGCAAAAAAATTAATAGCGCTTGCGCTTACTACGGCAATGCTTGGTTCTGTATTTACAGGATGCTCCAAGGGCGGCGGCTCTGATGAAGGGAACGCGGATAGTGAGAACAAGTCATCAGGAGGAGAGCAGGTTGAACTGAACTATATCTTTGCTGACGGTGACGAAGGCGCGAAGGTTACTATGAACAAGGTAGTAGAGGATTTTAACGAGTCCCATCCGGACATCAAGGTGAATATCGTTCCCGGAAACGGAAGTGCATACAGTGAATTCCTGAAGACGAAGGACAGCGTAGGAGAATTTCCGGATGTGATGGAGATGAGAGATACGGCCATGTATGTAAGGGCGGGAAAGCTTGCAGAGCTTCCTGAGGATATCACATCATTATTCCTGAATACACAGGAGTTCGGCGGAAAGGTTTATACGGCTCCCATGAGCGGTGAGAACACACAGGGAATCATCTACAATAAGAAATATTTCGATGATAATAATCTCAAAGAGCCGGCTACATATGATGAGTTCCTTGAGTTATGCAAGACGATCAAGGACAAAGGAGACATGTCTCCGCTGGTTGTTGGCGGACAGGACATCTGGCACATGGGATTCTGGTTCCATAAGGCATATACCGATCAGGTGCTGGTAGATGATCCGGATTTTATCAAGCATTGCTATGATGGTTCGAAGAATTTTAAGGATCCGGCAATTGCCGCTGCCTTTGAGGAACTGAAGGATATTCTGCAGTATGCACAGGAGGGCTGGGTATCAACTCCTGACGCACAGATTACCACATTCATGGTAAACGGAATGTCAGCAATGATGTTTTCCGGGACGCATATGTTTGCACAGATCAAACAGGCTGATCCTGATTTTGAATACGGATGGTTTCCGGTTCCAAGCCCGGATGGAAAGACTCGTCTGGTAGGAGGAGCCGGTATCAGCGGACTTGCGATTTCCGCAGAAGCGGCGAAGGATGAGAACAAGCTGGCAGCAGCAGAGGAATTTATCAAATTCTTCTTCACGAAGGACGAGTACAAGAATTTCTGCGAGAGTATCAGTGCGATCCCGGTTACCGCGGAGGATCCAGGCCTGGAGATTGATGAGGTATTCCAGGAAGTGGTAGATATGCAGACAGAAGCGGATGAACTGGGTGTTATGTGGAATGGTAAGGTTGGCGACAACGAACTTCCGCCGGATTTCCGTAACTTTATGTATAAGACAGTGATTGAATATATGACAGGAGAGCGTGAGCTTGCTTCTTGCCAGGAGGAACTGGATAAGACATGGAAGACGAACATGGAGAGCTTTAATCCTCTGACGGGAGTAGGGATTGAATAGGGTCGATCATATTTTGGGCCGGGAAAGGGGGATAAGATATGTCTCAAAGGAAAAAAAGATTTGACTGGGTTACATTCGGATTTATTGCACCGTCATTTTTACTCTTTACATTGTTCATTATCGTGCCCACGGTAAGCAGTGTATATTATAGCTTTACATCGTGGGATGGAATCAGCCCAAATGTTAATTTTATCGGGCTGAAGAATTACATAGAGATTTTTACCAGTGCAAGATTTGGCAATGCACTGCGCAATACGATTATACTTACTGTCTTTATCTCTGTTCTGGAGAATGCATTTGCCCTGGTGCTTGCCCTGGCGGTAGACAATGTAAAATGGGGGAAGAATTTCTTCCGGAGCGCATTCTATATACCGGTCCTGATCAGCGGCATTGTATCCGGTTTTATATGGAAGATCATGTATAATTATAACTTCGGTGCTCTGAATTCACTGCTTAAGGGTATCGGGCTTGGAGATTTCTGTAAGGATTGGCTTGGAACACCGGCATATGCACTGATTATGGTAGGCGTCGTGTTGGTGTGGAAAGGCGCGGGATATTATATGATCATCTATCTTGCATCCCTTCAGAGTATCTCCACAGATATCATTGAAGCTGCCAAGATAGACGGAGCCAGTTCATGGCAGAGATTTAAGAGTATTACAGTTCCGCTTATCTCAGGAGCATTTACCATTAATTTTACCTTATCATTAATCAACGGGCTTAAGGTCTTTGACCAGATTTCGGTTATGACGGACGGCGGGCCGGGATTTACGACAGAGACTGTTGTATATCTGCTCTATAAAGTAGGGTTCGGAGAGGGAAGACAGGGCTTTGGAACGGCCGTTGGAATGGTTTTATTATTTGTTATACTGATACTGAATACGGCACAGCAGAAGTTTTTGAGAAGCAGGGAGGTGCAGATGTAATGAATAAGACAGTATTATCAGACGGAGAACATAAGCTGCATAAGATTTCGAAGGTTCCGATGATCCTGCTTCTGATTGTTACGGCAGTGGCCGCAGTGATCTTCCTGTTTCCGGTATTCTTTGCATTGATTTCGGCATTTAAGAGTAACGGGGATATCCTGAAGAGTCCGATGGCTTTGCCGACTTCCGTATACACACAGAATTTCAAGGATCTGTTCTCCCAGTCTGATTTTTTAGGGGCGATTAAGAACAGTCTGATTCTCACGGTAGTTTCAGAGATATTGATTGTGTGTATCGTTCCGATGGCGGCTTACGGGATTGAAAGGCGTGCTTCGAAGGTAACATCGGTGATTTATACATATTTTCTGGCCGGAATGATGATCCCTTTCCATCTGTATATGTTTCCGTTATTTAAGGAGCTTAAGATGTTTGGCCTGTACGGGACACTTACCGGACCCATTCTGTGTTATGTGTCAGGTGCGGTAGCATTCGGAAGCCTGATGTATTGCAGCTTTCTTAAGGGTATCCCATTGGAAATTGAGGAAGCGGCCAGGATTGACGGGTGTAATCCCTTCCAGGTGTTTTTCAAGGTGACATTTCCGCTGTTGGCGCCGTGTACGGCATCTATGGTGGTGCTGAACGGACTGGGTATATGGAATGACTTCCTGATGCCTTATCTGGTACTGCCCAGCGGGCAGGCGAAGACGATTACTGCAGAAGTATATTCTTTTGTCGGGCAGTATACGGCAAGATGGGACATCGTGTTTGCAGGTACTGTAATCTCAATTGTACCGGCACTGGTCATCTTCATCTGCCTGCAGAAGTATTTTGTAAAGGGCATTACGGCAGGCGCAGCCAAGGGTTAATGGAGACATATATTGGGTGCGGATATTACGTGCATATGATATAATTCTTTCATAAAGGACTGCCTGTAAGGCTCTGTTATGACAGATCCTTACAGGCAGTGCAAAAAGGCAGATTCTATCTGTCTTTTTGTGCACCAATATGCGCGATGATGAAAGAAGGTCAGGTGACAGATATGAGAAAGAAATGGGGCAGATTAAGCCTGTATCATAAATTCGTGCTTGTGATCATTCTTGCCGGATTGTGTCCGATGCTGCTTTTGACGACAGCGGTAACTACCAGATTATATGAAGAATACAGATATTCTGTGATATCCAGCCAGGAGAGAGCGGCCTATTACATTGGGGAATCACTGACACAGATGATGGATTCCTGGAAGGATGTTTCAAAGATGCCGTATTTTTACAGCTTTTCTAATGAAACCAGCATGCAGTATAATTATATGTCCTTTGATAATCTCAGGAAAATCTTAACTGCGGAGGGGATTGAAGCTGAGAAGAAGGATAGCTTCCGGGAGCAGAATATGCGAATATTTCTCCGCACGATTTACAATATGGACTCTTCGATCACAGGAACATATTTCTATGGAGCAGAGGAAGGAATGCGATTTGCATATGGAGGGACAAACACATATCTGGAGAATTGGGATGAGTTCGAGAGATGTATAGGGATAGAGAAGATAGATACAGAGACAAGGGATATGATTCTGATTCCGACTCATAATAATACTTACTATTACTGGAAGCATGCCAAGGTATTTACCATAGCCAGAAATTATTATGACCTGACGGGTATGATCAGCAACCAGCCCTATCTGGGAACTGTATTGATTGATGTTGATATTGAAGTGATTTCCAGGCTTTTTGCCGGCGTGGATTTTGGGGAGTATGCCGGAATATATGTCTATGACGGCGAAGGCTTTTGCTGGTACAGCAATCAGCCGGATATGGCCGGGGAGAAGGTGCCGGAAAGGATAGCGGAAGCAGGGGAAGGGAAGGAGAAGAATGTCCACCTGATTCATATTCCGGAAAATGAATATGGCCTGTCTCTTTGTATAGAACCGGATGAGAGGATTGTCTATGGGAAGTTACAGGCAATCCGTAATTTAATGTACATGGTGATACTGATGTCTGTCATCCTGCTGCTGCTGGCATCTGTCTGGTTCTCAAGGAGGCTTACCCGCCCGGTCCGGAATATGATGGAAGAGATGAGTAAGCTGGAGCGGGGGATATTTGACGTGAGCCTGCCGGTGGAAGGGGAAGATGAGATCAGCATCCTTTCCAGGCGTTTTAATGAGATGTCGCAGGAGTTAAAGCGGTACATTGATCAGTCTTATCTTGCCAGAATTAAGCAGACAGAAGCAGAGATGACAGCACTTAAGTCCCAGATTTATCCACATTTTCTATATAATACACTGGAAGTAATCCGTATGACAGCCTTAGAAGAAAAGAACAGGGAGAAGGTACCGAAGATGATTGCGGCATTATCCATGCAGATTCGTTATATGATCGGAACGGTGCAGGATATGGTTCCCGTAAAGAGAGAGGTTGAGATCACAGAGAAGTATGTGTATCTGCTCAATTGCCGGATTACGGGAAATATCAGACTGTCTGTTGATATGAAGGGGTTTGCGGATGTAATGGTTCCTAAGCTGATCCTGCAGCCGATTGTGGAAAATTCTTATGTCCATGGACTGAAGCCCCGGGGCGGAAACGGAATGATACGGATCCAGGTCAGGGAAGATGAAAGGTTCATGCGGATATCGGTGATGGATGACGGGATCGGTATGGACAGTGAGACAAAGGAAGAGTTAGAGAAGCTGCTGAAGAGTGACGCAATCGGCATCAAATGTGAAGACAACTGGCAGAGCATCGGACTTAAGAATGTCCATGACCGGATTTGCTATCTCTATGGAGAGCCATACGGAATTCAGGTTACAAGCCAGGTCAATATAGGTACAATGATTGAGATTCTGATGCCGTGCCACAAGGAGGGGGAAGCAGAATGATTCGGATGATTATTGCGGATGATGAGATGGTCATTATCAGAGGGCTGCAGAAGCTGTTGGATTGGAAGCGGTATGGAATTGAGATTGTGGGAGTTTATTATGACGGCATCTCTGCATTGGATGGAATTCTGGTGCAGAAGCCGGATATTGCGCTTCTGGATGTAGCTATGCCGGGAAGGACAGGAATTGAAATATTAAAGGAACTTCAGGGATTCAAGCATGATACGAAGGTAATATTTATCA
>CANSLW010000192.1 GCA_947647815.1 uncultured Dorea sp.
CTGAATTTTCTTCGGTATATTCTCCCAGATCCGCATCTGTCGTAAGTTCAAAGTCACGTCCCAAGAACAGATACATTCCTTTGCCGTTCCACCCTTTACGTGCGACTTTGAATCCCCGTTTCAAGTATTTCAGTGCTTCACCAAAATTGAAAGTCGGAATGCCGCCGAGAATGGTTGTATTCTCTCCGTTCGCAGGAATCCATTCATCGGAAAGCACATTCGTCAGAGTGTATTCGACTCTCTGCGTCTCTCTAATGTCTAATACAGCGCCCTGATCCTTGTCCGCATCCTGGGGACGGCAATGCATCATAATGGTCTGCTTTTCATCATCCCAACACCAATATCCACCCCATGAGGGCAATTTCATCGGGATGCCTTTTTTCATTTCTTTTAATGCTTCTGTAAATTTCATAGATTTATCCTTTCTGTAGTGACTTCACCGCATAAACCACCGAATTAAGCGACTTAGCGATTGCCACGACTTTATAGTCCGCTGACAGGTCATCAACCGCTCCGTCAGCTTTGTGTTTTGGTTCTGTGTCCTGCCAGATAAGCGAACCTTCCGCAATCGGCAGTTCCATGTCCGTTGTGCTGATAGATTTCGTATAATCAAGGGAAATGCCGAACATATCCTTTTCAGCTTCGCCCCTTGCCGCCGAAATATTCGTACAAAAAAGAACAGGCTCTGTATAACCTGCTCTTTCCTCAATGATTATTGGCTTCTTCTCGCCGTTAATCACGGTATATTGGATTTCTCCATTTTCATCGGTTTCATAAACTGGTATTGATTCAGCGTAGGTGCTATACCAGAGGAATTGTTGGTTTTTTCTTAGTGAACGCATAATTGCTACCGTCCTTGATTTTCTATTACAGACGCTACTCTTTCATCAATATTGACTATCAAATATCCTTCCTTCTTTTCGATGGCTACTAATTTAGAATTTTTGTATTTATAACCAATTTCCATAATAGCACCTAATGAGCTGACTGCCAAATCACGAATTTTCTGTTCTTCTTCTGTCAACTGATTATTTTTAATTGATTCACAAAATGGCTGAGCATCTGTTTTGTTACCATCATTTGGGAATTCCACTCTAATCCTCATAAACTCACCCTCCTTTCATCGCCATTATACGCCAAAAGGAGCTCAATTAAAAGTATTTATTCCACAATTACCCAATCTTCCGCCAACATATCGGCCTGTGAAGCAAGCCATCCCATCTGCACGCCAGATGTTCCCACAAACGCAATAGCCTTATTTCCGATACTCTTATGGTCGCAATTGACTACACAGCCGTCCATGTTCTGATAGCTGATGTTTTCTGCCAATTCAATATATTGACCTTTACCGTTCCACCCCTTACGAGAAACCTTATGTCCGGCTTTCAGATTAATAAGCGCTGTACCGAAGTCCATTTCATCATCGGTAAAGTCGAAACCATAATTTTCAATCTGAATCTTATCGCAGTTCGCATGAACCAAATCATCATTGTAGGTCTTGTCAATGTATGCGACCTTCTCAGCCACCTTCGGATTCAAAATGGTTTCAATTTCCCCTGTCGGCATCCTGATCAGAAGTGTAATTCCTTCTAACTCTCTATCTTTTACAGCTTCATAGGCTTTCATAAATTCTTCTTTTCTTGTCATAACAATACTCCTTTTTCTAATTAAGGCGTTCCGCCCACCACCATTAGCGAACGCCACCCTGCGGATTTCTCCACGCACAATCTTCTTAATATTATATAGCTCTGCCGATTGCCACAATTCCTGCCTTGCATTCCGAACGGCTCTTCCATGCCCGGCTGATATTGTTCTCTGAATGAGAAGTCTGGCCTTCGGCACCAAATTGATTGAAGTCATATAATGCCAGTTCCCGGATATTGGAATAATAAATCTCCAAATCCAAAGCAATCATTTCATCCGTATATGCCGTCGGGTAATCCCTATCCCTACGAATCTCCCGGACAGCATTCTTGATCTTTGAGGACAGAATCTTAATGTCTGATTCCTTAGTCAGAGATAATTCTATTTTCAAATCCTCTAAGATTTCATTCATCAAGGCTTCCATCCTCATTCACCTCACTCCTATTTCTGCGCCGGTTTGCGTCCTCGCTTTGGCGACTCTGCTTCAGCAATATGATCATCCGTTGGTGGTTCACCTGCAGATTCTTCATGTTCCTCTGGTTCATCCCCGGGAACTTCTGTCTGTTCGTCCGCCGTTTTTTCGTCTGCTATCTTTTTCCAACCATTATTTAAAAAGGCGGCAAGCTGATTCTTGTCCCTTGCCACCATCACGATTCCGTCTTTCTCTACCTTACTCATGCCAATGCCCTCCTACGCTGCCGCAGCGCTTTTATGTACTGCGATTGCATCCGCTTTCTTATCCAGTACAAATGCATCATAACGAACTCTCGCTTCAACCAGAGCGCCGGAGATACCAGGTGCATTGTAATTGATTCTGAACTCCTGCAGCTTCACTGGCGAAGTGGTTGCAAGCGGGTTCGTAATCAGGAAATCTACTCCCTCCGGTAAATAAGAAGTCGGAACCTTAATTGATGGAACACCATCAATCTCACCAACAATACCGTTAATTGCAATCTTCGTAGCCATATCTCCCCACTTAGTGAAATGCTCGTCCAGTTTAATCTTATTCAGATATCCCGGAGAAACTACTGCGATTCTGCCGCCCTGCGGAGCCTTATCATCGTCAAGCACTTCCTGGCATGCAAGAAATTCTTCGTAAGCATTTGCATTTGTGACTGCTTTTGTAATGATATGGGATCCCCCTGATACATTGCCCTTGGTCGGAGCCTTTGCTACGATTACCCCTAAGCGATAAGTATCCAATGCCGGGATAACAAGATTGTCAATATTCTCTCTAAGCGTTGCACCTGCCTCCATAGTTCCATTAGTGTCCTGTTCGCTTGCAGCATCAATTGTGTATGTGAAGGCTTTATCCTGCGTGATGGACATTTCCTGTTCAGTGTTCCCAAGCTCATCTGGCTCGCCATACCTGTTACTACCAGAAGTCTTATAGTCATTAAGTTTTGCCAGATCACGAGAGAATACTTTTACCGTCTTAACACCAAGCCAATCGAAATTGTTATTAATAAGTGCTGCGGTAAGAGAACCTAACCGAAATCTCTCATCAACAACTTTTGCGTACTTTGCTGCATAATTAATTGCCATAATAATCATCCTTTCTACTCTTACTTTTCGAGTCATTAGCTAATCTCTGTGAATAGCCAATGTTTGCTTATTTGTTATTAAATCCTGCCAAAAATGGATCTGATTTATCATTCTCACCGTTGCCTGCATTTGGTTCTGGTCTGGACTTAATCCACTCGGCTTCTTTCTTTTTTACAAGTGCCTGCTGCACTTCTGACTGGATTTTGAACAATGTCTCTGTATCTCCGTCATACTGTGCGGTAGCAGCTTTGTTTGCCTGTTCATCAGAGTATCCCAACAAAACAAAATTCTTTTCCAGTTTGTTAATCTGGTTTTCCCTCAACAGACTCTGATACTGCTCTTCCCTCTCTGCTTCTTTCGCTGCCTTTTCAAGACTGGCTTTTTCCTTTTCAGATAAAGTGGCATTGTATTTTTTCTTATAGTCAGCCGCTTCACTGGCTGCCTTTTCCTGGGCCTTTTTCAGCTTCGCATTCTCGACCATAAGTGCCTGAATCTGCTCTTCCGGGCTTGGTTCTGGATCAGGTGTGGGATCCGTGCCCGGCTCCGAGTTGGGATTAGGCTCTGGTTCCGGCGATGGTTCTGGATCTGAACTAGGTGCTGCAAAAAACTGTAAGTTTAACGGAATCCTATTTTTTTCTTCTTTCATTGCGATACCTCTTCTTTCTGCGTTTTTAAGGTGCTTCCCTGCACATGAGTTATTTTGTTTGCGTGATTATAGACATTCCCTTGTCTTGTGCGTGATTAACGTCATTCCCTTGACGATATATAAAGACAGTAAATTACTCTACTGCCTTAATATTTGGATTTTCAATTGTCATTCCATCCAGAATAAGAGAATTACCAGTCTGATCAGTTAAATCCTGCTGCCCCCGATCTGATTTCGCAGTTTCTTTTTTCTGAAATAGTGATTCTTGAAATTTTTCAATCAGTTCTTTACTGTCATTCCATGCCTGAGCTACATCTGGAAATAAATCAACCGTCTGCATGGCAATTCGACCGTGAATACCGGATTTTATCATAGCTACCATAGAATTTGTCTTAGTGCCAAGATCAAATGTTTTCTGACGGGTGAACTTCGGATAAACGTCTGACGGTTTCAATTGTAGTAATGGACTATCTGATGGAATATCTGATGATTTTCTTATAGCTGCCAGTTCAAGCCTAATAATTTCCATCTTGCTTTTGCGAATGATCAGTTCCTTTTTACAAGCAGATGCCTCTGCAGCACTCCATCCAGAACTCATGCTCATAGCTGTGCCAGTCGAACCACCGCCGGGATCGGACTGTAACGGAACATAACATTTCTGCAGAATTGTGTTTCGCTTACTCTGAATATTAGACTGGATGCCATCATAACCGACATCACTGGTCAGCGGTTTGGCGATTGGAGTTTTCCCGGTCTGAGTAGTCTTTGTCATTAGCCATTGACCACTAACTGGTGGCTTTGCTTCGCCGGTTTCCTTATCAACTGGCAAATCAAAATCATTCCCCCACCAGACTTCCTGTACATGCTGCGCCACACCATTTACAAAGTCAGATACTTCTATATTTAAAGCATCCATATCGGATATCTGCCGTTCAAAACATCCCATCCGGTCATATGCCCGAATAAATTCTACAATCGGCACTGCCTCCATAGGATTTTTTTCACCGCTTCTCGGGAGGAATCCCCATTTATCATTTATTTGATTCGGACCGTTGATGATCTCTTGTGCATTCCGAATCTCGAAGCGCCTATCTTTGGTATATACTGTGAAATATCTCTCACCATTCTTAAGTGTCCGATAGGTAACGCCTGCGATTTTCTGCTGTCGGGCAGTATTTCGATAGATGCAGAACGTAAACAGAGGATTCAGTGTTAATAGGTCAAAAACCGAATCCCCCTCGTAATCCTGTTTTATATCCACCATCTGGAAACCGATACCGGTCACTTCGATATATCGAGCCATTTCCTGGTCCTTCGCCGGTGCTCCCTCCGCATCATTCATTTCATTGAGCATGGATATTCCATCATCATCTTGCTCTGGACTGTTTCCACTTAAGTCTTTTGTCCCACGCTGAACATATGAGATCGGGGATCCCCAGTCGTAACCTAACTTAAACTCGGTAACCTGATTCGCAATGTTATCGGCCACTTTGATGTCAATCTCTTTGCGGACCTTCTTTTCACGCTTTAGTGGCTGATCACCTTTTTCATATGTCAGAAGATACGCTATTTCCGCCCGATTTTGCTCATGTATCAGGATTGCGTCCTGTAATACCTCGATCACATTATTTTCCGTGATTTCTTCAACATCTGTATAAATACGGCGTCTGCCTCTTAACTCTTCTGACAGTACCGTAATTCCAGATTCAGACACCGCAATCACCTACCTTCTACTGAAATTCACACCGGATGAAATTGTACGGTTGCGCATATTACGGGGAATAAATATAATCTTTTTGGTATTGATGTTCAGTTTAT
>CANSLW010000193.1 GCA_947647815.1 uncultured Dorea sp.
CAGATTTGATATTAGCCAATTTGTCCACCTCCAATATCTTATATTTCGATTCATTAGTATCGATTCTGACTTCGTTAGAGCCGGACACGGACGTTCTAACGAAACATACGAATCTATTTTAGGGCAAGGAAAGAGTTCTGTCAATACATATTTCTCAAAATATTGCAAAAACTAGCAAATAAATACGATTAAAAGTGAGGATGTATGGGATGATTGAGAAATATAGCATCAGGACAGACCTTGCCCTGGAGGACAAAGAGCGGTTTGAATCAGACAATGTGGAGGTTCAGGGAGTATCCCTGAAAGAAGATTATGATGAAGAACGAGAGATTAAAGTGACAACCGTGAAGATTGAGACAGAGAATGGGGCAAAAGTAATGCACAAGCCCGTAGGCACTTATATTACCATGGAAGCTCCAAATATGTCGGTTCCGGACGAGGATTACCATGATGAAATATCTAAGGAACTTGTAAAATTCCTGGAACATTTTATAGAGAATGACAAAGAAGATTTTTCTATAATGGTAGTCGGTCTGGGTAACCGGAAGGTAACGCCGGACGCACTGGGGCCATATGTGGTGGATAATCTGAATATAACCAGGCATATTGTAAAGGAATATGGGAAATATGCCATGGGAGAAGATGATGTACGGTTAGTGAGCGCGGTTGTTCCTGGAGTAATGGCACAGACCGGTATGGAGACCGTAGAGATTATCAAGGGTATCGTTAAGGAGACTCAGCCGGATATGATTATTGCAGTAGATGCATTGGCAGCAAGAAGCTCCAGGCGCCTGAACCGTACTATCCAGATCTCCGACACTGGAATTAATCCAGGCTCTGGTGTTGGAAATCATAGAAATGCAATCACCAGAGAGACGGTAGGAGTCCCGGTCATTGCAATCGGTGTCCCAACAGTTGTAGATGCGGCAACGATTGTCAATGACACGATGGAGAATCTAATCCATGCCTTGGAAAGTTCGGAAACACTCAGAGGGGTCGGCGTAGTAATGCAGGGTTATAATGCGGCAGAGAAATATGAACTGGTGAAGGAGTTAATCTCGCCGCATCTGAACGGTTTATTTGTAACGCCTAAGGACATTGACGAGACAGTCAAAAGAATCAGCTATACTATATCAGAAGCATTAAATATGCTGTTTTCAAAAGGACATGCACATAATCGGGAAGTGGGTGTCATATAGTGTTATGACATAAATGGTGAATTGAATGACTTAAGTTGGAGTGATGATGTGGAACGAGGACAGCGGATTAGCCGGATCATGATAGCTGTTATTATAGCTATCTTGATTATATATGCCTGTATGCATATATCCGTACCGGAAGAAATGGGATTAAAAAACCGGAACAAAATTAACCGGATGCTGACCAGACAGGCAGAGAAGACTTTTTTGACAGGTTTTGCGTACCAGGAGGAGGGGAAGGAGGAATCACTGGGAGACTGGCTGACACAGACAGCGATGGAGATGATTCCTCTTGGAACATATGTGGAAGAAAGAGCGGCTTCACATACGGATGTGGAAGATCAGGAGACTTATCAGATGATTCTTGCCAGTCAGGCGAATGATGAAAATATGGTGGATGAGAATGGTAAACTTGTTAAGGAAGACGGGCAGGAGGAAGAAGTGATACAGACATCGGCAGCACAGATTGATACTTCTATGGAGAAGCTGATGAATTATGAATATCTTTTGGGGACATTCTATACGGTGGATTCGAATACGATGGCAGACCCGGAATTGCTGAATGCGCAGAAGTTGATGGGGAAGAATATGAAGCTGGATTCGTCTGTGGACGGTCCAAAAGTATTGATTTATCATACACATTCACAAGAGGCATTCGTTGATTCAGTAAATGGAGATGCCAGTACAACGATTCTTGGGATGGGGACGTATCTGGCAAAGATTTTGAATGAGACATACGGAATTCAAACCATTCATCACGAAGGGGTCTACGACCTTGTGAATGGGAAGCTGGACAGGAGTATGGCTTATGAATTGGCAGAGCCTGAGATACAAAAGATATTGAGTGAAAATCCGAGTATTGAGGTAGTCATTGATCTCCATCGGGACGGTGTGGCGGAAGGAACTCATCTGGTCACAGAAGTAAACGGCAAACCTACGGCACAGATTATGTTTTTTAATGGATTAAGCAGAACTAAGGCTAACGGTAATATCAGCTATCTTGCGAATCCTTATATTGAGGATAATCTTGCATTTTCACTTCAGATGCAGATTGCAGCAGCTAACAAATATCCTGGGTTCACCAGACACATTTATCTGAGAGGATATCGGTATAACATGCATGTGAAGCCAAAGACTCTTCTGATTGAAGCAGGGGCACAGACCAATACGGTGGAAGAGATGCAAAATGCGATGGAAGTGCTTGCGGATACGTTACATACTGTGCTGGCAGAATAAAATATATTTGAATCAGACTACATTTTGTGCTAAGATAGGGAAAGTGTGGAAGATATATGGAAAGGAACTGTGTGTAATGGTCAAAAATAATACATATGATGCTGATAGCATTGCCATATTGGAAGGGCTGGAAGCGGTAAGAAAAAGACCGGGAATGTATATAGGAAGTGTGTCTGCCAAAGGCCTGAATCATCTGATCTATGAGATTGTGGATAATGCGGTAGATGAGCATCTGGCAGGCTTTTGTACAGAGATTCGAGTTACGCTTGAGAAGGATGGTTCTGCCACGATTGCGGATAATGGACGCGGTGTGCCGGTGGGACTGCATGCTACAGGGATATCGGCAGCACGGGTGGTCTATACGACACTTCATGCGGGAGGTAAGTTCGATGATTCTGCTTACAAGACCAGCGGCGGGCTGCACGGTGTTGGTTCTTCCGTAGTAAATGCTTTGTCCACCTATATGAATGTGGAGATCAGCCGGGAAGGATATGTACATCAGGACCGATACGAAAGAGGAAAACCGGTTATTGAACTGGAGGACGGATTGCTTCCAAAGATTGCGAAGACCAGAAAGACCGGAACGAAAGTAAATTTTCTTCCGGATGACACGATATTTGAGAAGACAAGGTTCCGGGCAGAAGAGGTAAAGAGCCGTATGCATGAAACGGCATATCTGAATCCGGAACTTACGATTGTATTTGATGACAAGAGAGGCAGTGAAGCTGAACACATTGTCTATCATGAGCCGGATGGGATTCTTGGTTTTATCAAAGACCTTAATTCCAAGAAGGAAACGGTACACGATCCGGTTTATTTTAAGGGGGAAGCAGAGGGAATCGAAGTGGAGGCGGCATTCCAGTATGTGAATGAATTCCATGAGAATGTCCTTGGATTCTGTAATAATATCTATAATGCAGAAGGCGGAACCCACCTGACAGGATTTAAAACTACGTTTACGACCGTGATTAACCAGTACTCCAGGGAACTGGGAATCTTAAAAGAGAAGGATTCGAATTTTACCGGAGCAGATGTCAGAAATGGTATGACGGCGATTGTGTCAATCAAACATCCGGACCCAAGATTCGAAGGACAGACGAAGACGAAATTGGACAACCCAGATGCGTCTAAGGCATGTAGTAAAGTAACTAATGATGAGATTATCCGCTATTTTGACAGGAATCTGGAGAATCTTAAGAAAGTCATTGGCTGTGCAGAGAAGGCGGCGAAGATCAGGAAGACGGAAGAGCGGGCGAAGACAAATCTTCTGACGAAGCAGAAGTATTCTTTTGACAGCAACGGAAAACTTGCGAACTGTGAGAGCCGGGATGCCGGCAAATGCGAGATTTTCATTGTGGAGGGAGATTCTGCAGGAGGATCGGCAAAGACAGCGCGCGACCGGATGTATCAGGCGATTCTGCCTATCCGTGGCAAGATTCTGAATGTGGAGAAGGCAAGTATTGATAAGGTATTGGCGAATGCTGAGATTAAGACGATGATTAATGCTTTCGGATGCGGATTCTCAGAGGGGTATGGCAACGACTTTGATATCAGCAGGCTGCGTTATGATAAGATTATCATCATGGCGGATGCCGATGTGGACGGCGCGCACATCTCTACGCTGCTTCTGACGCTTTTCTATCGCTTTATGCCGGAGTTGATTTATGAAGGACATGTCTATATTGCCATGCCGCCGTTATATAAAGCGATGCCTAAAAAGGGAGAAGAAGAATATCTCTATGATGATAAGGCGCTTGAGAGATACCGCAAGACACATGACGGGGCATTTACCCTTCAGAGATATAAGGGATTGGGAGAGATGGACGCAGAGCAGCTGTGGGAGACAACGTTGAATCCTGAGACAAGGATATTGAAACTTGTTGAGATTGAAGATGCCAGGATGGCATCCAGTGTGACTGAGATGCTGATGGGGACAGAAGTACCGCCCAGAAGGTCGTTTATCTATGAAAATGCAACAGAAGCAGAGTTAGATATTTAATAATTTCAGTTTGGAATATAGAGGAGAGTAAGATGCAGGATTCACAGATTATTAGAACTGAATATTCGGATGTCATGAAGAAATCGTACATCGATTATGCCATGAGTGTTATCATAGCGCGTGCCCTGCCGGATGTCCGGGATGGATTAAAGCCTGTACAGCGCCGGACACTCTATGATATGCATGAACTGGGAATACGTTATGACAGGCCTTATCGTAAGTGTGCTCGTATTGTAGGAGATACCATGGGTAAATACCATCCTCATGGAGACAGTTCTATCTATGAAGCGCTCGTTGTGATGGCGCAGGAGTTTAAGAAAGGGATGATTCTGGTTGACGGACATGGTAATTTTGGTTCTATCGAAGGAGATGGAGCTGCCGCCATGCGTTATACGGAAGCCCGGCTTGCGAAAGTGACACAGGAGGCTTATCTGGCGGATCTGGATAAGGATATCGTGGATTTTGTGCCGAACTTCGATGAGACAGAGAAAGAGCCGGAAGTTCTCCCGGTGCGCCTCCCGAATCTCTTGATTAACGGCGCTGAGGGAATTGCCGTCGGTATGGCGACGAGTATTCCGACGCACAATTTAGGTGAAGTGATCGATGCGGTGAAGGCATATATGAAGAACGATGAGATCAGCACAAAACAATTGATGAAGTACATCAAGGGGCCAGATTTCCCTACCGGTGGGATTGTAGTGAACAAGGATGATCTTCTGGGAATATATGAGACAGGCGCCGGCAAGATTAAGCTGCGGGGCAAGGTAGAGATTGAGGAGATGAAAGGTGGCAAATCACGCCTGGTTATCACGGAGATTCCATATACAATGATAGGCGCCGGAATCGGGAAATTCTTAAATGATGTCTGTGCGTTGGTAGAGACGAAGAAAACCAGTGATATTGTGGATATCTCAAATCAGTCTTCCAAAGAAGGAATACGCATTGTAATCGAGCTTAAGCGTGGCGCGGACGTTGAGAACCTGAAGAACATGCTCTATAAGAAAACCCGCCTTGAGGATACCTTTGGGGTAAATATGCTCGCAGTTGCAAATGGCAGGCCGGAGACCATGGGACTTAAGAAAATTATTGAGCATCATGTAGATTTTCAGTTTGAGATGGCAACAAGAAAGTACCAGAATCTCCTGAATAAAGAGAAGGATAAAAAGGAGATTCAGGAAGGCTTAATCAAGGCTTGTGATGT
>CANSLW010000194.1 GCA_947647815.1 uncultured Dorea sp.
TTTTGTGCTCCTGCACAGGAGGATCAATATCCTTTTTCATTCCTGCGCGCAGAGCAGTTTCCCGATTGATGCCAACAAGCTTGTCTTCACGCCCTCCAACCTTAGCGCCTGCAACCTCGCAAAGCCTGAAATTATTCCCCGGTTCGTCAGCGTCCGGACGGCGCTGTGCAACCGCCCAGCTTTGATGGATGCCTACGCCAAACAGATCCCCCATGGTAATAACCCGCATAGTCGGTACGCAGGGCCTGGTGATGCTTCGCGGGTCAGGCACCTTTATTCCGGGTTCCTCGTTATTAAGCTGCGCTGTAGAGCTTGTCATCTGAAGCAGAAATCCATCGTACACGTAATGTTCGGCATCGCGCATGGCATAATTGTGTACACTGCCGCTGTAGGCCGCAAGATTGCCCGCCGAAGCTCCCGTGGCAAACAAAAACTGCACATCGTAACCTGCAAAGGGGCTTTGAGCCGCATTACTCCTGCACAGCATGGCTACCTGGCTCAAAACGTCATACATCAGTCCGTTTTCCATATCAGGATACGCGCCGTATTTCTTGTGGGTAAGAATGTATTCCTTCCGCTCCCCTGGCGGGATAGGATTCGCATAATTAAGCGGTGCATAACGGACAGGATCAAAGGTTTTCAGTGCGTTAACCGCCACGTCCCGCACAGTAACGCCTACCCATCCATCGCCTTTCCCCATCATGTATTCATCCAGCTCACCCCAGCCGGTGAAGGGGTTGTCCCGCATACTGGCGTAATTCATGATCTCAACCATAACATTTCCGCTAAAACGCTTTGGATCCTCAGGCTTCCTTACCAGGATCCGGAAAGTGTAGGGCGCGTCCTTCACCTTCACCATCAGGTCATCCCCAAAATCATACCTTGCGTAGACATTCGCCTTTCCCGAGACAAAATATTCTTCCTCAAGGTAGCCAAATTCCCTCAGATCCATAGGATCCTGCTGATCGATTGCCGCATTCAGCGGCCTGGATTCCGAAGTAACAGGAACCAGCCTTGCATCCGGAACCGGCACAATGTGTTTTTTGTGCTTTTCATAAGCAACCACTGACTGTGAAGCCATAAACAATCACTATTATCCTGAAATGATTCAATTAATTCGTTCATTTTTCAGTCAGGGACTCAAAACGAATCCTAATATCTATTTTGCTGTAATTACCGGATGTCTGCGCATAGCAAGAGAAAGTATATTTACCGGATTGAATAATTTTAAAGTCCGGACCATCTCAGATGTCCGTTTTGCAGAGTACTTCGGATTTACCGATGAAGAAGTAAGAACAATGCTGTCATATTATAATCTGAAAGACAAGTACAACTTATTCAAGGAATGGTATGACGGTTACCATTTTGGCAATGTAGACGTATATTGTCCCTGGGATGTCATTAACCAGTGTGATAAATTCTGTGAATCAAAAACTGCGCATATGGAATCGCATTGGGCTAACAGCAGCAGTAACAGTATCCTGAAGGAAATTCTTGCAAACTCCACAGAAACTGCAAAATCAGAGATTGAGGCCCTTATTTCCGGCGAATATGTAGAAAAAGCCCTGAATCCAGAATTAACTTACACTGATTTTGACAGCAAAGAACCAGGAACGCAGCAGACCTATTTATGGAGCGTACTCTTTGCAGCAGGATATTTAACCGATGCCGAAGAACCTAATGGCAGAATCCATAAACTCGTAATTCCTAATAAAGAGATTCTTGGCATCTACGAAGAAAAGATTCGTTCCTGGTTTGAGACAAAATCCACAGGAAATACAGAAAAATGGCATAGATTCTGCTCTGCTTTCAGAGATGGTGACGGCGAAGCAGTGCAAAACATTTTTAATGAATTCATGAATGATTCCATCAGTATCCGTGATACCTATATAAGAAAAGAAATGAAAGAAAACTTTTATCATGGTTTGCTATTAGGCCTGTTAAAGGCTGATGGAACATGGATTGTAAAATCCAATGCGGAATCCGGCGTTGGTTATACTGACATCAAACTTACCATTCCATCTTCAAAAACAGGGTGTGTAATAGAAGTAAAATATGCTGAAAATGGGAAATTTGACGCAGCCTGCAAAGAAGCAATGACACAAATCGATAAGGAAAAGTATGTAACGTCCTGCAGGCTGGAAGGAATGGAAACCATCTACAAATATGGAATTGCATGCTATAAAAAAAGATGCAAGGTAATGTGTCTTAAAGAGCTATAAATTACGGTGGCATTACAAAAGAGAGTGGCAAAAATCTCTGGTAAAATACCATTTCCTGTCACTCTCTTTCTCTTGAAAACTCTTTGCAACCGCACAGCCGGCTATATTTTCATCTCACAATCCGGCCCAAGCAATATCGCCACTGCTTTCCGGCTTTCTTCTATCCTGTATTCTATACAATGATCATGAACCGCAATATCTTCTTCCTTTTCCGAATACACCCGTACCACATTCTCCGGACAGCCTTCCGGGAGCGGAATCCGAATCTTTTCTGGCAGATTTTCCATATCAAATACATGCAGCGCCATGTAGGCTTTTCCGTCCTCTCCTACACGCGCCAACGCCTGCCATCCTTTTGGATGCCGTGTACTCTTAATCTTCGTTCCGTAGTGATAAGACTGCCCTGCCTTGATAACCGGCGCAATCTCTCTGTAGAACTCCATTCCTGCATCAATCATCCGCCACTGCTCGTCGCTTAGCTTCGTTACATCTCCGGAGATACACATTCTCCCCAGGAATGTAGCCGCGACTGAATATACGATTCTCTTTAATGAATCTTCCTGCCGGATCACTGACCAGATCTGGCTCTGTGCCGGATGGATTACCCAATGGAGATTGGATGCAATAATCGGAATCTCTTCACATTCATGAGCATCAGAAAAGGACGCCATACTCATCCGGCTCATCAGCCCCGGCTCCAGCCTGTGTCCGCCGGACGCGCAGTTCTCCAGTACGATACCCGGAACTTCCCGTTTCACCTTCTCAATAAAATCCAGTGACGCCTCCATATTCCTGCGAAGTCCCTCTCCCAGAGACTCCGCGCCGTCACAGCCGATTCCAATAGTCTCATTATAATCAATCTTCATATAGCCGAATCCGTACCTGTTCAGTGTTCCGATTACTTTCTCAGTCAGATACTGCTCCACCCACGGATCACACATATCAAAGAATCGCCGGAAATAGCTGGTCAGGACTTTTCCATCCTTATGAAGCAGATGCTCCTCTTTCTGATAGACTCTCGCGGCACTTCCCACATTCTCGAATTCAAACCAGATTCCCGGTATCATTCCGGCTCCTTTAAGCTTCTCTATCGTCTTATCCAGCCCCTGTGGAAACAAGCTTTTGGAAACCTCATAATCTCCCATGCTGATATCCCACGGAACGCTTTCTTCCTTATACCATCCACAGTCAATGACAAAGTACTGGAATCCCTTTTCCTTAATGCAATCTACGATCTCACAGATATTCTCATGAGATGGATTCCCCCAGGTAGTGCAGTATTCATTAAAAATAATCGGCAGGCTCTTCTCCACCTCGGGAACACGCTCCATACCTTCTAACGCTGCTTCTGTCAGCCGCGCCGTAAATAAGTCAAAGGAATCCGTATGCGCCACACTCACAATCGCTTCCGGCGTCTCAAACTTCTGTCCCGGCTCTAAACGCTTCATCCAGTGTCCAAAATCCCGGTCCGCAAGGCCGCCGCTTACTGCCAGGGCGTCGTCTTTACGGTACACTTCCATCTGCCAGGAAGCATTGTGCGCAATCTGTGCGCCCCAGAACATCTGATTCTTCTCATCCTCCACGGCTGCAAACGGGAAGTACTTATTCACCGGCATGGAACCTGTCTGTCCGAACTTCTCACATCGTACCGCATGAGGGTCCCACGCCGGCTCTAATTGGAGATCCTCAAGAGGAATTCTCTCTGGGCGCCCCTCCTGGCTCCACACACTCCGAATCCGGTGCAGATACATCTGCTCATACCCGTCTCCCTCCAGATACGGAGAGATACCGCTAAGAGAAAAACTCTCGAACATCTCCAGCATAATATCTTCCTGCCCCTGATTCTCCACAGTACAAAAGATCCTCACATAGCGGCTTCCCTCTCTCCACACCAGATGATGCACCACCTGATAATTTCCCTGAGCAGACAATATTGTCCTGATCTCTGTTCTTCCATTCTGCTCCTCTGTCTGCTGTTCCTGATAGACAAGCCTTCGAACCGTCTCGCTGTTACGCATGGAATTCCCCAAGGCATATGCTTCGTTGTAGATATCGCCTGTAATCTTAATCTGAACCAGGGAATCTATCTGTTCATCCTTCCTGCCTGATACAAACTGCCTGCCTTCGTCAGCCTGTTCGCATCCAGTGTCATCAGCAAGAGGCATATCGGCCGGTAATAACACCAACCCCACATGCTTCTTCTCTTCATCTGTCAGATATCTGGCGGTCATATCTCCAAGTCTGTAATCTCTTAATATCTGTACTGCCATTCTCCTGTCCTCCAAATCCTTTTTATCTTACATAAAATATAAAACTTCGCATACACTCTGTCAATATTTCTACTTCTCCAAACACAAGAAAAGGACCGCCGGTAATTACCGTCGGTCCCTTGATTTCGTTATGTCTAGATCACATCTGTATTTTTCATAATCTTGCTCATAATTGCAACTTTCTTACCTAAGCTCTTCGCATTCTCGATTCCAATCTCATCGTCCATCGTCTGCGAACCGTCGCCAGGGCTCCAGAGCGCCGCTCCGGCATAGACTCCTGATCCGCCGGGGCAAATCGTCATCCCCTGCGTGTTATAGAAATTATTGATAGTCTGAATCGTAGATTCCTGTCCGCCGTTTCTGGTTCCGCCTACGACAACAGCCCCGCCTACTTTCTTCATAAAGAAATATGGATCTTTTACACTGATCATCCATGCTGAGCGGAAGCGGCTGAAGAAGGTTGATAACTGTGCCGTGATACTCATTTCATACACTGGGGATGCAATGATAACACCGTCCGCCTCGTAGAACTTATCATATAATTCTGTCATGTCATCCGTAAAAACTGTACAACGGTCAGATTCATCCCGGAGACATTTGTTACAATGGATGCAAGGACGCATCTTTCTTGCCCTTAATTCCACCAGTTCTGTCTGCACATCGCCCTCTGACTCTGCTGCAAGAAGAGCTGCCTGCAATGCCGTATAAGAAGATTTTCTTCTGGGGCTGCCGCATATTCCTAATATTTTAACCATGATATTCCTCCTACATGTATACTGACATACTACTTGTTTATACTTACTTTCAACATCCAAGTTACCCTCTATTGCCCAATGTACCGTCTGAATCTGATACGGCAGTTGCCAAATGCCTGCAAGCAGTCACTTGGCTCGTTGCTCGCGGGAATTAACGGCATTTTTCCTTCTGTGCAGCCAAAGCCCGCTTTACTACCTCTGGATTGGCCGGCAGTGAATCGATCTCAACTCCCAATGCGTTACAGACAGCATTGACAACAGCCGGTGCAGCCGGTACTACCGGACACTCTCCAAGGCTCTTCGCCCCGTATGGCCCTCCCGGTTCGCCTTCACCCTCGGCTACGAAGTCCAGATAAAGTTTTGGCATCT
>CANSLW010000195.1 GCA_947647815.1 uncultured Dorea sp.
ACAGGAACCGGTGATTGGCGAGGTGGATGAGATTGAATTATCTGACGGATTCTTTGACTATACGGAGAAATATACGTTGAAAACATCCAGCATTCACGTACCTGCACGGATTGCACCTGAGAAAGCGAAGGAGATTAAGGAGACGGCGCTTAAGATCTATCGGCTGCTTAAGTGTACTTCTTTTGCGAGGGTGGACATGTTCCTGACACCGGGTGGGGAAATCTACTTCAACGAGGTGAATACGATTCCGGGATTTACCGCTCACAGCCGTTATCCGAATATGCTGAAAGCAGTCGGTATGACGTTTGAAGAAGTGATCGGGCGTCTGCTTGATGAGATTTAGATTAGATGTTCTAGGAAGGGATGGAGATGACAGTGCTCATATTAATAAAAGAGATGACGTATTGTGGCATCCTGTCAAACTTCCGGTACGAATGAGGGCGGAGTGGTGGTAAGTGTCCGGGAGAATCTATATGCGGAGGAAGAGGTATGAGTGGAGATAGTGGCAGTTTACAGGATATTCGGTACGATGCCGAGAGGGGACAGGGTGGCAGGCCGGGAAAGATGAGGGGACAAAAGGAAGCCTTGCAGGATATGGGAAGATACAAAACCAGGAGGGGACAGGCTGGCAAGACAGGGAATTCAGGCAGAAGACGTACGGTAAGGTATCCCGGGATTGATTATTTCCGGATGGCGGCGGCGCTTATGGTTGTTGCAATTCATATTGCTCCTTTTTCGGGATGGAGCAAGGAAGCAGATTTTCTGCTGACCTACTGTGCGGGAAGAGTGGCGGTTCCCTTCTTCTTCATGACAACCGGGTATTTCGTTCTGGCGGCCTATGTAAGAAGCGGTTTTTGCAGAAAACGATCCTTCTGTAAATATCTGTTGAAAACCACGGGCTTATATCTGGCAGTTACCGTACTGTATCTTCCGCTTACCATCTATGCAGGAAATCTGCCCCATGGAATAGGGGGTTTTCTGAAAGCGATTCTTTTCGACGGGACATTTTATCATCTGTGGTATTTTCCGGCAGTGATTCTTGGCAGCGTGCTGACGGTAACGCTCCTTCGGATATCTGTGCCGGCGGCGATGATTGGTTCTGTGGCAGCCTATATCATTGGCCTGTTCGGGGACAGTTATTATGGGGTGACAGAGCAGGTCGGCGGGCTAAAGACGTTATACGACGGGATTTTCCATATCAGCAGCTATACACGCAACGGCATCTTCTTCGCACCGGTATTCCTGATGCTTGGAATGCTGCTTGCGTTATCCGGGAAATGGTGTACGCAGAAAGAATGTGTCTGTGGAATGATTGTGTCGTCGGTGCTTTTGCTGGGCGAGGGATTCCTGACTTACAGTATGGGATGGCAGAGGCATAACAGCATGTATCTTTTCCTTCTGCCGGTTATGTTCTTTCTGTTTCAGCTGCTGCTTATGATACCGGGAAGGGCTCCGGCATTTTTCCGAAATGGTTCCATGATTTTGTATGTGATACATCCTGCGGTGATTGTGGCGCTGCGGGGAGCTGCGAAAGGATTGAAACTTACGGAACTGCTCATTGACCGTGCATTTGTCCAGTATCTGTCGGTATGCGCATTATCGCTTGCGGCAGCAGTTGTGTTCTGTAAGGCGAAGGAAATGTATTTGCAGAGATGAAATTTATACGGAATGGAGGCAGAGTCATGTGCGATAGAAATAATCTGTGTCGGAGAGGACGGGCGTGGATTGAATTGAATATGGAGAATTTGGCAGAGAATGTGAGGCAGTTCCAAAGGATTCTGCCGGAACATTGTAAGCTGATGCCGGCAATCAAGGCAAATGCTTACGGCCACGGCGCGGTGTTGATAGGAAAAGCTTTATCTGAGCTAGGAATCCATGATTATTGTGTGGCTTCTGTCTGCGAGGCAGTAGAACTTAGAGAAGCGGGAATCACAGGACAGATTCTGGTTCTGGGTTATACTTCGCCCTGTCAGTTTCATGATCTGGCAGAGTATAGCCTGACCCAGACAGTTGTTGACCTGGCCTATGCGAAACAGTTGAATGATTATGGATATCCTCTCTGTGTTCATGTGGGAATTGACACAGGCATGCACCGGCTTGGAGAACGAAGTGAGGATATCGAGAACATCTGTGAGATCTGGAAGCTTAAGCATCTGAAGATTACGGGCGTCTATTCTCATCTGTGTGCATCGGACGGTCTTTCTAAGAAGGAGAGGGCATTTACCAGAAAACAGATCGCAGAATTCCGGTCGGTGGTGGAAGCATTACACAGAAGGGGAATCTCTGGTTTCCAGACACATCTGCAGGGAAGTTATGGAGTGTTAAATTATCCTGAGCTTCAGTTTGATTACGCGCGGGTCGGAATCGCTCTCTACGGAGCACTGAGCACGCCAGGAGACAGGATTGATACAGACATTGATTTAAAGCCTGTCTTGTCGCTGAAGGCGAGAATCGTATGTGTGAAAACACTGCATGAGAAGGAGCCGGTTGGTTACGGACTTAGTTATACGGCAGAAAAGGAGATGAAGATAGCAGTTGTTTCCATCGGATATGCAGACGGGATACCAAGGGAATTGTCGAACAAGGGGTATGCATTGGTAAATGGCTGCCGGGCGGAAGTAATCGGACGGGTCTGCATGGATCAGTTGCTGTTGGACGTATCGGGAATTACAGATGTGACAGCCGGAGATGAGGCAGTATTTATCGGAAAGTCAGAAATGTGTACAGATGGCAGGAGAATAAGTGTTGGGAAGCCGGGGGCGTCTGCCGAGAACAGAAGAGTATGCGTCAAGAAGAATGGTAAGGGTAGTGAGGCGGAGATCCGGGCAGAAGAGGTGGCGGAAATTGCAGGGACAATTTCGAACGAAATCCTAAGCAGGCTGGGGAATCGTCTCGAAAGAGTAGATTCTGGTAGTTATAACCATAAGTGATTTTTTGTTGACAGGTTTTCGAACCTGTGATAACATATCCTTCGTTGTACAATAACATGTAATAAATTTGTAATAATTGTAATAAAGTTGAAAATATTGAATATACTTTATTAAAACAATATTCATGTATTGTAACAATAGGAGGGTATAAATTAATGATAAAAAGAAAAAAAATGAATTCAGTAGTTGCTGTTGTCTCAGCATGTTCACTGATGGCAGGATTTACTAGTGAGGCGGCGCCTTCGCTGCCAGAAGGCAGAGAGATAACAAGTACGGCAGAAAATCACATAATAGAGATTCCGCGGGATACATTGCAGGTAGTGCCGGACAGGCTGATTGTGTCGGCCAAAGATAAGATAGAAGAGGAACAGAAAAGGATTAGTGAAGAGATTGAGCAGAGGGAGCGCGAGGCAAAAGAGAAGGCGGAACGGGAAGCAGAAGCATTGCGTGCGCAGTATCAGGAACTGATGGCATCTATTATCTTCTGCGAAGCCGGCAACCAACCGTACGAAGGCCAGGTTGCTGTTGGCGCGGTAATTATGAACCGTGTGAGAAGCAGTGTTTATCCTGACAGCATTGAAGCAGTTATCTACCAGTCAGGACAGTTTGGTCCAGCTTCCACAGGATGGCTTGACAGGGTAAGAAATTCTCGTGGTTATACGGCAACGGCGATGCAGGCGGCAGCGGACGCGCTTGCAGGGGCGAATCCCATTGGTGAATGTCTGTATTTTGACCAGGGCGGACGTGGAATGAAGATAGGAGCACATTATTTTCATTAAGGAGCTGTTGTTTAAAGTATTTTCCGTGAGTATGGAAGATGTATAACAGAGTGTCGGAAAAGCTTGAGAGTATCTATGCTGCATAACCAGGCATAGATACTCTCAAGCTTTTTAATGGCATTTTGCGGCTGCCGCGAGGGGTACTAAAAATGTGCCAGCGGCGCATAGCACCGACCGTAACGGAGTGAAGGCAGCATATCCCGATGTTCTGCATCGCTGCTTGGTTGTTGGCTTAAAATACAGATTAATCAATCTTATAGTAAGCAGCGCTATATGCTTCTAATGAAAATATGGCGCGGTTTTCTTTTAGTTTGATTTCTTTATCGCTGATATTATATCTCTTTGTCCCTGCATATTCCTCGGAATCGCTTGCGAGGAGCAAGGTAAGCTTCTTTGCATCCGTCAGGGTAACTTCGTAATCTTCCTGCGCCTGGTCAGAGAAGTTGAAAACAGCAAGAATTCTTTCTTTATCTGCTATCCGTTCAAATACATAGATGCATCGCTCTTCCTGATGACAGTCAATCCAGGTAAATCCACTGGCATCATAATCTCTCTGGTAAAGCGCTGGGTGCTTATGATAGATCTGATTTAAGTCCTTCATGAAGCGATGGAAGGCGTCGTGTACAGGATAGGTCAGGATATCCCAGTCTTGTTCACGTTTTTCATCCCATTCCCGAAGCTGTCCTAATTCATTTCCCATGAAATTCAATTTCTTTCCGGGATGGGCATACATGTACATATAGAGTGCCCGCGCCTGAGGGAATTTTTCTTCATATTCGCCGTTCATCTTCTGCATGATGGTTGCCTTGCCGTGCACGACTTCATCGTGGGAAAAGGGCAGTAAGAAGGCGTCGTTATAATAATACATCATAGAGAAGGTCAGCTTATGGTAATTTGCGGTCCGGTATTCAGGAGCGGTGCGGAAATAATCCAGAGTATCGTTCATCCATCCCATATCCCATTTGTAATCAAAACCAAGTCCCCCTTCGGCAGCCGGGCGGGTGACGTCAGGATAAGAGGTGGAGTCTTCCGCAGAAAGAATAGCGCCTGGGTGCCGTTCTTTCAGTCCTCGGTTCATTTCTTTGATAAAATCTACGGCAGTATTGTTGACGCCTCTTGCAGGATCGCCCTGCCAATAAATGATTCTACTGATGGCATCCATGCGGATTCCGTCTATGTGATATTCGGTAAGCCAGTAATTAGCGGCGGACTGAAGAAAACTCCTGACTTCTCCGCGAGAATGCATGAAATTGTAGCTTCCCCATTCGCTGACGCCAACATCCTGATGCGGATACTCATACAGAGCAGTTCCGTCATAGTTTGCAAGTGCATATCCGTCTACGGCAAAATGGACCGGAACAAAGTCCAGGATAATGCCGATGTCATTCTGATGACATTTATCAATGAAAGCCATCAATTCTTCGGCTGTGCCATAGCGTGAAGTCGGACTGAAGAATCCGGTATTCTGATATCCCCAGGATTCATCACAGGGATGTTCACTTAACGGCATGATTTCCACATAATTGTAACCATATTCTTTCAGATAGGGAATCAGGATATCCGCCATCTCTGTGTAGGTGTACCAGTCGTCTGCCTTATCAGAAGGTTTCTTGAAAGAGCCCATGTGAATTTCATAGATGTTCAGTGGTTTGTCTTTACAGTCAGAACGCTTCTGCATCCATGAAGAATCATGAAAAGTATAGGAAGTAAGATCACGTATATAGGAAGCTGTATTTGGCCGGAGTTCCATGCCGAAGCCATAAGGATCGCAATGGTCAATGTAAGAATTGTCACGCTTATAAATCCGGTACTTATACATCATTCCCGGGACGGCATTTCTGGCGTAGCATTCCCAGAAATTTCCATCATATGTTTTATGCATCTCCCATTCC